>JACMJT010000204.1 GCA_014380505.1 Hyphomicrobiales bacterium
CGAGCTGTTGACTAGGCGGACCACCGTGGGTTCCTCGAACTCCCACAGGTGGCGAACCAGCAGGGCGCTTTGCGTCTCGGCATAGGCATCCACACGATTGGTCAATTCTGCCAGCCGCTGCTGCTGCATCCAATGTTCGGCGCCCCAAAACAGCCCGACGACGCTGATGGCCACCAAAGGCAGCACGGTCAGCAACAGTTTGGCGGCGATGCGCAAATTGCGGAACGAATGGATCATTTGGCTTCGGCCTTTGCCGTATCGGCGGGCAGCGCCTTGGCTTCCGCCCGCGCCCGTTCCCGGTACAACTCGATTTCGCGAACGGGCTGGAGCTGACCATTGTCCGAGGCGCGGAAGCGCGCCGCCCCGATCAGCGCAAGGCGCCGTCGCTCCTCGGCGACGCGTTCGCGCGGCTTGCCGGCGTGCTCACTGCCGTAATCGGCAAAAAAGGACCGTATCCGGGCCTTGATCTCTTCAGGCAGGTCCTTGCGCCAGATCAACGGATCGTTGGGGATGGTGGGGGACTGCCAGACGATGCGCAGTCGAGCGCATTTCTCCGGCTGCGCCTTGCACACCCGCTCGAAAGTGATGCTGGCGATGGTAGCAACGTCGGCTTGCCCATCGGCCACGGCGAGAAAGTTTTTCTCATGGCTGGCGTGGAAGACGCGCTTGAACAGGCTGCGCGGTTCCAACCCCTTGCGGGCGAACAGGAAATATCCGGGAACAAGGTTGCCTGAGGTGGAATTCGGGTCGCCGTTGCCGAAGGTCAGGTCCGCGGCATGGGTGATGACGTCCTCCGCGCTTGCCATGCCGGACTCGGCGCGCACGATCAGATAGGACCGATAGCCGTCGCTACCCTGGGGATCGACGATCTGCGCGAACACCTCGGCATTGGCGCGATCAACGGCTTCGATCGCCGCCTTGTTTCCGGTCCAGGCGAGATCCGTCGTGCCGGCTCGCAACGACCATACGACGCCGGCATAGTCGCCGAAATTCTGCGGGCGAGTCTCTCTGCCAATGTGCCCCCCGAGGTCCTGTAGGATCGGCGCCCACATAACATTCAATTCGGCAGCGGACTGAGTGGAGATCAGACCGAATTGCAAAGGCTCATCCGCTGCCCCTGCAACGTTGGCATGGCACAGCACAAGGGCGAGGTAAAGCCAGAGCCTGGAAATCGACAACCGCATATTCCTCCCCCAAAGGACAACTAGCGCTTGCCATAATCTAGGCCGATTAGTGGAGGGCGGAATATTAAGATTTAGTAACGCATCAACGGCGCCACACTGCTACAGAAATATGACACTGATTGAACTGAGGCATTCCCCCGAAGCAGGGCACTATTTGAGCCAATGACTTAACAAAATAGTCTCTGTCTACACGTTGAACGTTAATGATATCACTCATTGCGTATTTTACTTGCTCTGACCGCCTTTGTTCCTCGGGCAACGGATCGGGAGCCATGGAAACGGAATGCGAGTGTTCCAACTGCCAGGCCAAGACCGACCATACCGTCCTCGCGGTAACGCTGGAGGGGCACCTCGTCATGTGCGAGCGCTGTTTATTCATCCAATTTCATCCATTGGCCCCACCGCATCATGACGCCCACAAACATTTTCCAGAAAGCACCGAGCACTAAGTGCGCACGGGAATCCCTTTACCGACAGGATATGACCATCATCCGCGACGCCCTGATGTGCGCGGCCCTGCATCTATGTCCGCGTTGTGTGCCGTGCAGCGAGGACGCGTCCATGGCCATGCGAGCGCTATTCAATCATCGACGCCTGGGCGGCGGCCAAAAATCATTGGAAAGCGATATCGCGCTTTCATAATAAGCTCCACCCCATGGCCGTCCTTGCCGTCTATGACGCGGCATGCCCCGATTGCAGGCGGTTAAGGAAACGGTCGAGCGCGCTTTGCAACGCCTCCGACAGGCGGGACAATTCGTCAGCCGATCCAAGCACGTCATGGGCCGCCGTCTCGGTCTTCACCGCCGAGGCGCTGACGGCGGTCAGACTGCCGGTCACGGCATCGGCACCGCTGGCCGCCTGCTGGACGCTTTGAGCGATTTCGTGGGTGGCCTGATCTTGTTGCGCCATGGCTTCAGCCACCGCCCGCGACAACTCCGCCACCTCGCCAACCACCTGGGCGAAGCACTGAATCTCAGTGACGGTCTGACGTGCACCATTCTGGATGGCTTGGATTTGCGCGCCAATCTCTCCCGTTGCCTTGGCGGTCTGGTTGGCCAGCGCCTTGACTTCCCCTGCCACCACGGCGAACCCTTTTC
>JACMJT010000205.1 GCA_014380505.1 Hyphomicrobiales bacterium
GGTCTGGTGGTGTGGCAGGTAAACGAAACAACCACTCTTGCGAGGTCGGAGCGACCCCCACCCTTAATCCCTCCCCACAAGGGGGAGGGAGATAAAGTGAAGAGCAAGTTGATTGCGCGCTAGACAGCCAATTTCCATATGAGGCCCAGCACACCGCACAGCGCGAGCGTTTTGGGGATGCCGAGATGGAAGCGGAGCAGTGCGACCACTGCAATAAGACTTAGTATTAACGCGGGCACATCCAGCGTTGACCAGTCCGGCAACCATGGCTTGAACAGGCCGCCCGCCCTTTCGACCTTGCCGAACAGGACATGCAAGGCGAACCACACCGACAGGTTAAGGATAACGCCCACCACTGCGGCGGTGATGGCTGCGAGCGCTCCCGACAGGCGGGGACGTTCGCCGATCGCCTCGATGTAGGGAGCGCCGGCGAAGATCCACAGGAAGCAGGGCGCAAAGGTCATCCAGAGTGTGACGGCGGCGCCGGCGATACCGCCCCAGATGCCGCCCAGTTCGCGCGATGCCGCGAGGTAGCCCACGAATTGCGTGACAAGGATGAGCGGGCCGGGCGTGGTTTCGGCCAGGGCCAGTCCGTCGATCATTTCGGGGGCGTTGAGCCAGGCTTTCTGTTCGACGGCAGCCTGAGCCATGTAGGCGAGCACCGCATAGGCGCCGCCGAAGGTGACGACCGCCAGTTTGGAAAAGAACACGCCGATTTCCGTCAACACGTGGTCTGACCCGAGTGTTGCGGCAAGGAGTGCGAGAGGCACAAGCCAGATGGCGGCCCAAAGCGCCACCGTCTTGCCGAGATTTGCCAGCGAGGGAATCGCCGCGCGGGTTACCTGCGGAGCTTTGCCACCGCGCAGGAATCCGAATATCGCGGCGGCGAGGATGATGAGTGGAAAGGGCAGATCGAAACAATAGAGGGCGAGGAAGGCAAGGCCGGCGATGACCCAATCCGCATTTGTCTTGAGCGCGCGCATGGCCACGCGCACCAGGGCTTCGATCACGATAGCCACCACGGCGGCCTTCACGCCGTAAAAGATCGCGGCGATCAACGGCAGATTACCGAAGGCGCCATAGAGCATCGACAGCGTCAGGATGACGAGCGCGCCCGGAGCCACGAAGAGAAGGCCTGCCGCGAGGCCGCCCCTGGTGCCGTGGAGTCTCCAGCCCGCATAGGTGGCAAGCTGCATGGCTTCGGGGCCCGGCAGCAACATGCAGAAGTTCAATGCGGAGAGATATTGTTTCTCGGTAAGCCATTGCCTCTCTTCGACGATCTCGCGGTGCATCAAAGCGATCTGACCGGCGGGACCGCCGAAGGATAGCACGCCGATGCGCGCCCAGATCTTGAGGGCTTCGGAAAATGTTGGAGCGGGCGTCATGGCTTGATCTTGTTGGTTGGCCAGTTGTGCGTCTCATCGGTGGCGTCCCTGCACCAGCGGTAGAAGGCATCGTAGAGCAGCATGCCGGCGTCGAGTTGTTTCAGGTCATCGGAGAACATGCGCGAGAGGCCGAGGGAGGCAGCGATCAGACCCGGCGCCTCGGGCGCCAGGTCGAGCTTTGCCGTATCGGCGCCGCGCACGATGGTGGCCAGCCTTAGCAAAGGCGCCGTGGCAAGGCCGAATTCGGCGATCATGGTGTCGAAGGTGCAAGCCTCGCCGCGATGGCTCCAGAACGTGTTCTCGATGTCGAAGGCGGTGGCGCCGAAACGGTCGGCCACCATGGAAACTTCCGAAGGTGCGACGAAGAGGAACACTGCTGAGGGATCGACGAACCGGCGGATCAGCCACGGGCAGGCGATGCGGTCGATCTTGGGGCGGGCGCGCGTTACCCAGACGGTGCGGCCTTGGTCATCGCGCGGCGGTATTTTGTCCACCGGCACGAGAGGCAGCCCGGCGGCTTTCCAGCCTTCGAAGCCATCTTCGAGGTTGACTGCGGCAGCACCTGCGTGCCGGAGCCAGGCGGCGGCACCATGGCTGAGCTTGGCGCCGTGATGGCAGACGGCGACGACGTCTTTTCCAGTGAAATTGGAAGCCCACGCGGCCGCATCAACATGGCTGCGCCGGAGCGAGGCCGGGATGATCAACGGATCGGCGGCGAAATCTTCCCCGTTGCGGACATCGATGATGACCGGCGCTGATGGTGTGCCGATCAGGCGGTTCAATTTATCGGGAGAAATGGTGTTTGGTGCTGACATGCGTGCGCCCTCTGATTGCTGGATTGGGACGCGATTCTTGAGCATGGCGCCTGGAGGGGAGATCGCTTCCCCTGATATTGA
>JACMJT010000206.1 GCA_014380505.1 Hyphomicrobiales bacterium
GCGCGGCCTGACGCGGAAGGGCCATATCGTGGCGCAGGGCGGCAGTGCCGGCGGCATGCTGATGGGAGCGGTCGCCAATAGGGCGCCCGATCTTTTCCGGGCCATCGTGGCCGAGGTGCCCTTCGTCGATGTGCTAACGACCATGCTCGACGAAACGCTGCCACTGACGCCGCCGGAATGGCCCGAGTGGGGCAATCCAATAAAGGACAAAGCGGTTTATGAAGCGATTGCCGCCTATTCGCCCTATGACCGCATCGAAGCGAAAGCCTATCCGCATATCGTTGCGGTGGGCGGCCTCACGGACCCTCGCGTAACCTATTGGGAGCCGGCGACATGGGTGGCGAAGCTTCGTGACGTGAAGACCGACCAGAACCTGTTGCTGCTCAAAACCAACATGGGTGCTGGCCACGGCGGCGCCTCCGGCCGCTTCGACCGGCTGAAGGAAGTGGCGTTTGTCTATGCCTTCGGGATGAAGGTGGCGGGCTTGAACATCTGAAAAGTCCGGTATATAAAGGTAATACTACTCAATACCGAGACCCCCGATGGGCAAAGCTGTTTCTGTAAAGCTCGAAGATGAGGAACGCGAGAGGCTTGCTTCTCTTGCGGAGATGAAGCAGCGCTCGCCACACTTTCTAATGCGCGAAGCAATCAAGGAATACCTGGCTCGCGAAGAGAAACATCTGGCTTTTTATCAAGAAGCGGAAGCCGCATGGATCGATTACAAGGAAACCGGCCGGCATCTCACTCTTGAGGACATGGAGACGTGGGCCAAACACGCCGCCGCGCCGCTGCCCCGATGGCGCAAATAATTGTTTCGCGAAAAGCCGCGGAGCAGATCGCCGCTATCCGTGAGTTTTATAAAGACAAGACTACCGATACTGGCGAACGCGCCATCACAATTATTCTTTCCGCCTTCAAGCCCCTGAAAAAGCATCCGGCGATTGGGCGTCCGGCAATCGACCATCCCGAACTCCGCGAGCTTGTCATTCCGTTTGGACATTCCGGCTATATCGCGCTGTACAGGATCGACAGAACAAAAAACCGCATCGTCATCCTCGCCGTTCGCCATCAACGTGAAGCCGGATATGATTCAGGCTGAAAGCTGCCCAGATATTTTACTCCCCATATCCGCCGATGATCGGCAGCAGTTCGCCGGTGATGTAGCTGGAGCATGAGGGAGCGGCCAGGAACACGAAGGCCGGGGCGATCTCTTCAGGCTGGGCGGCGCGTTTCATGCCTGAGTCGGCGCCGAACTTTTTGACCTTTTCGGCGGGCTGGTCGGCGGGATTGAGGGGAGTCCAGACGGGGCCCGGCGCTATGGCGTTGACGCGGATTCCGCGCTCGACAAGTTGCGAGGAGAGCGACCGGGCAAAGGCATGGATGCCGCCCTTGGTCATGGAATAGTCGAGCAAGCCGGGGCTTCCATGAATGCCCGTGACCGAGCCGGTCATGAGGATGGAGCTGCCGGGCTTCAGGTGCGGAACGGCGGCGCGGGCCATGTAGAAATATCCATAGAGATTGGTTTTCATCGTGCGGTCGAAATGTTCGTCACTCAAGTCGAGAATATCGTCCACATGCTGCTGGAAGGCCGCGTTGTTGACGAGAATGTCGAGCTTGCCGAATTCGGCTACGGTCTTTTTCACGGCGGCATTGCAGAACTTGGCATCGGACACATCGCCCGGGATCAGGATGCAGCGCCGGCCCTCGTTTTCCACCGCCGCTTTTGTCGCTTCGGCGTCCTCGTGCTCTGAGAGATAAATAATCGCTACGTCCGCACCTTCACGCGCATAAAGGACGGCTACGGCGCGGCCGATCCCGGAGTCGCCGCCGGTGATGATGGCGGCCATATCCTGCAGCTTGCCGGACCCTCGATAGTCCGGGGCTTCAAACATGGGGGCTGCTTTCAGGTCCGCTTCGAGGCCGGGCTTTTTCAGGTGCTGTGCCGGGAATTTGGCGGGATAGTTCCGTTGCCCCGCCTGCATGGGCTTTTCAGGCTTTTCGGTTCCGGCTTTTCCAGCGTTGTCTATTTTGGCCTGGATGCGGCGGCCTTGGGCCTCGGCCTCGCGGGCAGAGCTTCTCTGAGCCATGGAATTCTCCTTTGTGCTCTAGCTAAACCGGCGGACAGAGCCCGGGGTTCCGTTGCTCCTCAAATTTCGTGACGCGCCGAATTGACAAGGGGCTGGGCACGCGCTCTTAAGGGCACGCTCAGGGAGTTTTGACATGGCCGATGCCGAATTCAATTGGGAAGACCCGCTCGATCTCGAAAGCGGCCTGACCGAAGACGAACGAATGATCCGCGACTCCGCGCGAGCTTTTTGCCAGGACAAGCTGGCGCCGCGCATCAAGCAGGCTTTCCGCGAAGAAAAATTCGACCGTCGCATCATGAATGAGCTGGGGGAGATGGGCTTCCTCGGCGTGATGACGCCGGAGGCCCATGGCGGCTCCGGCCTGGGCTATGTGGCCTATGGCCTCGTGGCGCGCGAGGTTGAGCGCATCGATTCCGGTTACCGTTCGGCCATGAGCGTGCAGAACTCGCTGGTCATGCATCCGATCGATGCCTACGGCACGGAGGCGCAGAAGAAGAAATATCTGCCGAAACTTGCCACCGGCGAATTGGTGGGCTGCTTCGGCCTGACCGAACCGGATGCCGGCTCCGATCCCGGCGGCCTGAAAACGAGAGCCAAGCGGGTGGGCGGCGGGTTCGTGCTGAACGGATCGAAGACGTGGATTTCCAATTCTCCCATCGCCGATCTTGCGGTGGTGTGGGCCAAGCTCGAAGACGAAGGTATTCACGGATTTTTGGTGGAGCGCGGGGCCAAGGGTTTCTCCACACCCGTGATCGAAGGCAAGGTCAGCCTCAGGGCCTCGATCACCGGAGAGATCGTGCTCGACAATGTGGAGGTTCGCGAAGCGGCGCTGCTGCCCAAGGCGCGGGGGCTCGCTGGCCCGTTCGGCTGCCTGAACAAAGCGCGCTACGGAATTTCGTGGGGTGTCATGGGTGCTGCGGAGGATTGCTGGCACCGGGCGCGGCAATACACGCTCGACCGCAAGCAATTCGGCAAACCGCTGGCTGCCAATCAACTGATCCAGAAAAAACTCGCCGACATGCAGACCGAAATCGCGCTGGGGCTACATGGCTGCCTGGCGCTTGGCCGGGCGCTGGAGCGGGGAACCGCAGCGCCGCCGGCGATCTCTCTCATGAAGAGAAATAATTGCGGCAAGGCGCTCGATATCGCGCGGGCGGCGCGCGACATGCATGGCGGCAA
>JACMJT010000020.1 GCA_014380505.1 Hyphomicrobiales bacterium
AGCCAGGAACATAAATGTCGACGGGAACGATGCGGTCGCAGCCGCGCACCACGGAATACGAATAATGGTAATATCCGCCGCCGTTGGCGCAGGAACCCATGGAGATCACGTAGCGGGGCTCCGGCATCTGGTCGTAAACCTTGCGCAGCGCCGGGGCCATTTTGTTGGTGAGCGTCCCCGCCACGATCATCACGTCGGACTGGCGGGGCGAAGCTCGCGGCGCGAAGCCGAAGCGCTCGACGTCATAACGCGGCATGGAGGCATGCATCATCTCGATCGCACAGCAGGCAAGGCCGAAGGTCATCCACATGAGCGAGCCCGTGCGGGCCCAGTTGATGAGATCGTCGGAGGCGGTGACGAGAAAACCCTTATCGGCGAGTTCGGCGCTGATGCCGGTGAAATACTCGCGCTGCTCCGGGGTGGCGCGCTCGATCAATCCCATTCGAGCGCTCCTTTTCGCCATTCATAGATGAAGCCCACGGTGAGAATGGCAAGGAACACCATCATCGACCAAAAGCCCGCCACGCCCACTTCCTTAAGCGAGACGGCCCAGGGAAACAGAAAGGCCACTTCCAGATCGAAAATGATGAAGAGGATCGCCACGAGGTAGAAGCGGACGTCGAATTTCATGCGCGCGTCGTCGAAGGCGTCGAAGCCGCATTCATAGGCCGAGAGCTTTTCCGGGTCGGGATTACGGACGGCGATGAGGATTGGCGCCACCATCAGCGCCAGGCCAATCCCCAAGGCAACGGCCATGAAAATGACGACCGGAAGATAGGCTTCGAGAAGATTTGACATGGTATCCGCCTCAGGCCAGGGAGCACACCAGAACCCGGGGCGTTGGTAGCGCACCCACCCCTGCTCCGCAAGCATTTCGGCCCTTCGCGGAATAGCTGCCCAAACGCAAAGGGCAGCCCTCATGCCGCGCCGATTAAAGTTCGTTTAGTCCACAATATTTCCGCTGGCCGCCCAATGGGTGACCCAAGGCATGTCCAGATTCGGACCGCTCCTGTCCGCCGCCATCATGTCGGGACGGCCGAAGGAAATCGAAACGCCGCCGCGTGCGACATGTTCGAAGTACGATCCGGTATCGACGCCGCTTCCGTTGTCGTAATAGCCTCCATCGTAGGCGGCAAACACGCCGATGCTTTCGAAGATCTGGTGGTCGTAGCGGGCACCCCAGCTAAACACGTCCATGCTCACATCGTCGTCATCCTGATTACCATTCGCATAAGAGAACTCCGCCTGGAGCCGGCTATCGGGAGAAAAGAAATAACGCCCGACGATGCGGCCGAAATAGGCATCATTGAAAGCATCTTTTTCCACCGAGCCCGAGGATACGGCATCGAAATAACCAGCTTGGGCGTAGAGAGTCGCCATATCCAAATAAATCTGTCCTTCTCCGCCCATGAACCAGAAATCAGTCGTGGCCTGGTCGCTTTCAGCCGTGCCCACGCCACCGAAGATTCCTAAAAGTCCCGATTGCCGATCAGTCCAGTTCAAATGGCCGCCGCCCATCCAGCCGCCGTGATAGATGTCTTCGGAACCGCTGTGCGTAGCGGCGTCATCCCACAATAGGTCGCCTTGCACCGACAACACACTGGATAGGTCGAAACGAACCCGACCATCGGCACCATAGATAAACGAGTCATCTTCGCCGGGAATTACATTGTTCTTAGGGCTATCGACAAACTGCCAGCCAGCCCACGCCTCAGCCTCGGCGGAGAACGGTCCCATCTCGGGCTCAACATTAATGTCCGCCGCCAAAGCTGGGGCGGATACACCTAGCCAAGCTACGGCTGACAGCACACAAAAAACGCTTCTGGACATGACGCAACACCACTAACCATCATTAAATCAACAAGATAGATAGCAGTACATGGGATATGCCGCCAGCCTGATGGCTGATATTTTGTCGCTTTCTCGAGGAATTGTTGCAAATTTGCCTCACCCGGGGGAGGCCCGAAGGGGCGCACCATAGGATTGGCCTCCGGCGCCGCCGTTTCCAGCTTGGGCCTTAGACGGCCAGTTTGGTCTGGGGTACCGGTTCTATCTAAAATCTTGAAATCGCCGCCAGCGCTCTGACCTTAGTCGGGAAGTGGCACCTGAGGCACAGGCTGGAAGCCAAAGGCAATGGTTTACCGGCACCCCAAAGAGTGCCGGTACTGTTTTGCATCACACCTTTTACCTGCAACGATGCTTACGCCCGTTAAATGCCCAGGAATGGTGGCGCGAATAGCCGCGCCGTTTGCAATAGCTGGTGTCGTGATAAACGACTATGCCGAAGGTGGGCAATGCCAATGCCCACCACGGGGTGCGATAATAATAGCCGTTGTGATAGTGCCGATAAGAACCACTGCGCTTTTTGTAGCGTTTGCCATGGCGGCGTTCATTCCAGCTATTCCGCTTCGCGACCTCTTGCAAAAGCGGGTTACCGCTTATTGCGCTATCGGTCACATTCTGCTGAACGCCCGAGATGGTCATCGCAGATGCGCTACTTGCCGGTACTGCGAGGGCCGCAGCGCCCAGCACTGCTGCTAGTGCCAAGGGGTGAAACATCTTCATCATTTCTGTCTCCTATTACTATCCGATCGCACACTGCGTCCGGCCTGATTGCCAAACGTCCGGAACGAACAAAGGTTGCTTAACTCTCTGATTTGTAAATAAATACCCGTTCCGGAGCACCGGCAACGCCGCGCTCGCCCTGCTAGGCGAACCTCAGGATATCAGCGTGGAATACTATTAGGACGGTGTCGTCGTCTTATTCCGTCGGGCGAGTGCCTGAGATCGAATGGTTGCCGAGCGAGGCGCGAAAGCGTGGCGGAAGGGCACTGCGGGAGAACGAAAAATGAAGAAAAGTTGGAATTCGTCGGCGCACCTAGTTGGAATTGCGGAGGCCGAAGTGGGCCAAATGCTTGAAAGGATTGGCGCGAGTGACGGGGCTCGAACCCGCGACCTTCGGCGTGACAGGCCGACGCTCTAACCAACTGAGCTACACCCGCAAATTCTGCGAGGCCCGCGTGTTTGGGTAGCCCCCCTCGCCTGTCACGCAAGGATAGGCGGGCCCGCCTGCTCGCTATGTAGCGGCTGCCGCAAAAGCGCCCGCGCTGTATCGGAAACCGATAGCCGCCGCCGATAGGCTGCGGGTGTCTCTCCCACCATGCGCTTGAACAGGCGCCGGAAGGAGACCGCGTCACTATAACCGACTTCAGCGGCAACATGTTCTATGGTCCGGTCTCCGGTCTCGAGCAGTTGCTTGGCCTCCTCGATCCGGACCCGTTGGACATACTCAAGCGGCGCATGACCGGTGGCGGACTGGAAACGGCGGCCGAACGTGCGCCGCGACAGGCCGCTCTGGCGGATCATTTCCTTCACGGGGTCGGCTCCGGCATAGTGATCGGCGAGCCACTCCTGGCAGTCGTGAATAAGCCTGTCACCAGTTTGCGGCCGCGTTGTCAGCCGCAAATAAGGCGTCTGGCCATTATGATGCCAATCGAACATCTGGATCTTGGCGAGTTGCATCGTCTCCTTGGGCCCGGCGAACTTGCCGGCGAGATACAGCACCAGATCGATCCACGACGCCGCACCTCCCGCCGTCACGATGCGGCCATCGCCGGTGGCCGATACGAGAACCCGGTCGGGGTGAACCCGGATCGAGGGATATTCCGATTTCATCAAGTCCACGAACGCCCAATGGGTGGTCGCATCGCGGTTGTCCAGCAGGCCCGCTTCAGCCAGCAGAAACGAACCGGTGCATGCCGAGACAATTTGCGAACCCGCCTCATGGGCCTGCCTGACCCAATCGATGACGGCCGGGTTCTTGCGGCCGAATTCGCGGCCGGACCCAATCAGCAAGGTGGGTATAATCACGATATCGGCCGCCGCCCTTTCGGCGAAGGTACGATGGGGCGCAATTCTGATGCCGGTGCTCGTGGCAATAGGATCGAGTGTCATGCCAATAAGCTCGGGATTGAAACGCGGCCGCTCGGGCTCGCCCATGATGCGATTCCACAAGACACCCACCGCCCAAAACGCGTCGTAGAGACCAACCACCACCGATGGTTCGGCCTCGGCCGGAACGGCAATTGAAACCTTTATCTGATTTGTCACCATGAATTCCCCTCGACACAATTTGCCACCAAACCGGATCATTTGCCATCCGCTTCCCGTGACGGATGACCGGTTTGACCCCAATCGCGCCGAACCCGCCCTCAGCGGGATCAACGTCTCCTGCGAATACTCCACGCACAGTCCGCTTTGAGACTGGAAGCCTTTTGCAATCAGGAGAAAAACCATGCGCCGCTACGTCATCGAACGTGAAATTCCCAAGGTCGGTTCGTTCAACGCCCAGCAACTCAAGGGGGCCGCGGCAAAATCCTGCGATGCGCTCAACACGCTTGGTCCGCAAGTGCAGTGGATCGAATCCTACGTGGCCGCCGACAAGACCTTCTGCATCTATCTTGCCAGGGATGAGAGCGCTATCCAGAAGCACGCCGAGCTCAGCGGCTTTCCGGCCAACCGCATCACCGAAGTCCGCGCCATGATCGATCCGACCACCGCTGGCTGATCAATCACGCCGATCCGCGCTTTTTACCGGTCACTTCGATTTCGATCTTCATGCGCGGATCGGCGAGACCCGCCACGAACATGGTGGCGGCAGGCCGGATGGCGCCCAGATATTTCTGAAACACCGGCCAACAGGCCGGAAAATCCACTGCGTTGGGCAGGATGTGGTGAACCCGCACGATGTCGGCGAGATCGAACCCGGCCTTCTCCATGGCGGACTTGATGTTCAGGATCGTCTGCTCGGCCTGGGCCGCGACATCGCCGGAAATCGCCATGGTCTCGTAGTCGAAGCCGGTGGTGCCGGAGACAAAAATCCAGTCGCCGTCAACGACGGCGCGTGAATAGCCGATCTCGGCCTCGAACTTCGATCCCGAAGAAATGAGTTGCCTCGCCAATTTTAGATTCCTCCCACGTTAAAAGCTGTCGCCCCAATCGAGCTTGCGGGCCCGCTTGTAGGCGTCCCGGTTCCGGCGGGCAATCGTGACCGATTGCAAGCCCTCCTCCGTACACAGGGTAAAACCAATGCCGGCCTTGCCCGGCCGGGGTGGGGCTACAATGCGGGAGCGGGGCAACGGCCCCTCCTTTCGGCTCACAGCAAGATAGGAGAATTTCTCGTCCTCGAAAGGAACGTTGGCCGCCTTGGCGTGCAAGTGGGCGCGCGAGCGCGCCAGCCGCACGGAAAAATGACACCAGTCCGGCGTGACGATCGGGCACTTCCGGGAATGGGGACAGGGCGCCACGGGGAAGGCACCCGCCTCCAGCAACGCCTTCCGCGCCGCCAAAATGCGGGCGAAACCATCGGGCGTACCGGGTTCGACCAATAGAAGCGTGTCGCCAGTCAACCGCCATAGGGCAAGCGCTGCTTGCACGGTACTCGATTTTGGTAGTTCGGCAAGCGCGTAGGAAGCGATCACGAGATCTGCCGGCGGAGCATCAAGATCAAGAACCGAGCCCTGCCGTGACCGTGCTTCCAACAAAGCCTTATGGCCGCTCAATCGCGCCAGCCAGGAGGCAAGGTCTAGAAAGTCCCGGTTGTTATCGAACAAGCAGATGGACTCGAGGCTTGCCCAGCAGGCGGCGGCAGCCCAGCTAGCCGTGCCGGGACCTGCGCCCGCATCGAGCAGCGAGCGCGGCGCGAAAGCGGGCTGCAACCGTTTCACCTCCGCCAGCACACGGGCAACGGCGGCATAGATCGCGGGAAGCCTGGCCACCAGATAGGCCGCAAGGTCGATGGTGGCCGAAGTGCCGCCGCTGCGATAGCTGCGCGTCAGCGCGGCCGTTGCCTCGCGGTGGCTTCCCTGTCCGTGCTCCGCCAGCCAACTGCTCACGGCCGTATCGAAATTTCCCGGCAACGCCATGATCGCGATTTTATCCCTGGTCTGATGAGTTGCCGATGAGGATTGAACTATCTAATGATGAATTTCCGTTTCCTCCAGCCCGGAAAGGCTCCCCACCGATGTTCGTCTCTTTCTTTCCAGCTCCCCGGCCCTTTTTCTGGTCGGCTGCGCTGTGGACATTGCTCGCGGTCCTGTTCTGGTTCTTCGTGGTGCGCGATCAGGGGTTTGTGATCGGCCTCGAAAATCCGCCCGCCAATGCGCCGCCGATCATCGGCATTTCGAGATTTTGGTCGAAGCCTTTCCTGTTTTTCTACATCTATTACACGATAATGGTTGGCCTCTTCGCTGCGGTTTGGAGCAGGCTTGCGCCGCATCCATGGTTTCCGTGGTCTGTCCTGGGTTCGGCGCTGATTGTGTTCGTCCTGTATTTTCAGGTTCAGGTCAGTGTTGCCATCAACGATTGGTATGGTGAGTATTTCAACCTGATCCAACAGGCCCTGAGCAAACCCGGTTCTGTGCCCTCCTCCAGCCTGTATTCCGGTCTCGGAGCGATAACCGGAGTGCTGCTTACCTACATTACCGTTGCTGTTCTGCTCGCCTTCTTTACTAGCCACTACGTTTTTCGGTGGCGGACGGCCATGAATGCCTACTACGGTAATAACTGGCAAAAACTGCGCATGATCGAAGGCGCCTCACAACGTGTCCAGGACGACACGATGAGATTTGCAAGAATGTCCGAAGATCTGGGCACAAGCTTTGTAACTGCCGTCATGACGTTAATTGCGTTCTTGCCGATACTCGCCCGCCTGTCCGAACAGGTTTCAGAAATGCCAATTATCGGTAAGGTTCCTTACTCGCTGGTTTTTGTGGGTCTGGCATGGTCATTGTTCGGAACGGGGTTGCTTGCCATCGTCGGCGTTAAGCTTCCCGGCCTTGAATTCAAGAACCAAAGGGTCGAAGCCGCCTACAGAAAAGAGCTCGTCTATGGCGAGGACAATCCGTCCCGTGCTTCGCCGCCAACACTTTCAGAATTGTTCTCAAACGTCAGGAGAAATTACTTCAACCTGTATTTCAACTATTTGTATTTCAACATCGCCCGGTACAGTTACCTCCAAGCCGATCTGCTGTTGCCCTTTTTTGTATTGATCCCTGCCACTGCGGCTGGCGTCATCACATTCGGCGTCTTCCAGCAAGTGCGGTCGGCGTTCGGCGAAGTTCGCGACGCGATGCAGTATCTCGTAAAATCCTGGCCAATCATTGTTGAGTTCTTATCGATCTACAAGCGCCTGCGCGCCTTCGAGGCCGTGCTGCACGGCGAACCGCTGCCGCCGATCGATCAGGAGTATGTGGCGGAGAAAGCATGAAGGCTGGCTTGCCAGCCGTAGCTTCAGGTGAAGGCTGGTGGGCGATGAGAGACTCGAACTCCCGACATCTTCAATCAAACGGTGTCGGGAAACCTTGATTTAGCTCGGTAAAAAGATTCCATGTGAGGGTCGTGTACACGCTACCGACTACAACTCATACGCTAGAACAGTTGTTATTCACCGCAGAAAATCACTAAAATTTTAAATTCAACCTAAACATTAATTTTATGAGTGTTCTTCTAAAATACCATGATGTGTAACGAGGTGCCATCATGACATTGCTCCGTCAGTTCTCAAGAAATGCCACGGGAACCATTGCCGTCAGTTTTGCTCTTTCACTCGTGGGCCTCGTAATCGCCGTCGGATGTGGAGTGGACTACGTCCGGTGGCACAAGGCTCAGACCGAGCTTCAGAGCATTGCAGATGCGGCTGCGCTCTCGGCGGGAGCCTCCAACGAAACTACCGCCAAGAAGCTTCAGAAGATTGCAGCCAGCTTCGTTGATGGCAACAGCGCGGAAATTACCAGCCAAAACGTTGAAACCACCGTGTTTGATTATAATCCCGAATCCCAGACGGTTTCCCTTACCCTTGAGGGTGACATTCCGACGTCACTCATGGGGCTTGCCGGAATAACGGAGATGGCAACGGTGGCATCCTCCACCGTGAAGCTCCGCGGAACTCCTCCGGTCGAGGCAGTCCTGGTCCTCGATACGACCTATTCAATGGTCGGTTCCAAGATCAACTCGCTGAAAGATGCCGCAAAGAGCCTGGTCAAGACTATTCTCAAAAATCCCCAAGCGCGTGTCGGCATCGTTCCATTCGGGAGCTACGTGAATGTGGGGGTGAGCAGGCGCGATGAGCCGGGTTTCGACGTGCCCAATGACTATTCTACAAAAAGCCAGTCGTGCTCTACGACCTATCCAAATGCCAAAAATTGCAAGAAGAAAACTACAACCTCAACCTGCAAATCGACTAAGGACGGCGTCACGACCACCTATTCCTGCACCAGCACGACGACGACCTGCGACAGTTGGGGTGACCCCGTCAAGACTTGCAAGACAGTCACTACAAAGAACAAGTTCAACGGCTGTGTCGGCTCGCGCGCCGAAAAGTATCGTCCAGTGGTCTCCTCGATCACCAACGAATATCCCGGAATGATGAACACCACGTGCGCCAATGAGATTCTTGATCTCACCGACAAGGTTGGGCCGGCTGTCAGCGCAATCGAGGCCCTTTCGGTTGCCGGAGAGACATACCTTCCCGGAGGCATTACCTGGGGGTGGAATATGCTCACACCCGATGCACCTCTAAACTCTGCTCTCTCGACTGCAGCTCTTCAGGCGAAGGGCGGCAAGAAGGCGCTCATCATTATGACCGATGGCAGCAATACGCTCGCACCCACGAGCGTAGACGCCTCGGGCCATGGTCCCATGACGAGCGGCCCTTACAAGAGCAAACCCTATGCAAACAACCTTACGACAGAGCTTTGCAAGAACATCAAAGCCGACAACATCGACGTCTATACCGTACTCTACGATGTTGAAGACGCAGCGGTGGAGACAATTCTGCGCGACTGTGCCAGCGCTTCAAGCAAGAGCTTCGTTGCAAAGAGTTCAAGCGAACTCATCGCTGCATTCGACAGCATCGCCAGGCAACTCGCGATGGTAAGGATCGTAAAATGAGGCGGGTAACAGGTTGAGACGAAATCGGAACTCAGCCGGCCGAGAGCGAGCTTCAAGCCCTTCCGTTGCCCGTTAGCGGTTCGATCCGAAATTTGGCCTGTTTGGTGGGCGATGAGAGACTCGAACTCCCGACATCTTCGGTGTAAACGAAGCGCTCTACCAACTGAGCTAATCGCCCCCGGGGGGTTCAATACCGGCAAGCCCCTGGCCACGCAACTGCTTACCGCCTCACCCTGAGGAGTCCGGCGCGGCGGGCCGGACGGCGAGCGTGCCGTACTCTCGATCGAGCGGTTTCCGAAGCCACGTTAACCCTAATAATATACTAGCAAATCAACTCCAAATCGCATTGATCTGTATACTGTGCAATATAGGCAGATCGAGGCGGCAAAGCCGTGGATTTTGTCACATTGGAGGTTTTTGATGCGCGATATCATCAAAATGAACGAGCAACTGCAGGCCCGCATGATCGAAGAAGCGGAAGCCATGCTGACCGAACGCACAATGCTGCGCGATGTAGCGCTCGGCCGCGGGCGGGCGCTTCAGGCCAGGTGGGATGAGGAGTTGCACCGCATCGACAAATGGGCGCAATCCCAAAAGGATGTCGTCAAAGAAGTATTCTCCGCCATGATCACCGAGAACAATTTCGACGTTGAAAAGCACAGCAACGCCATCCACCGGCTCAAGGGAAACAGCACTCCCACGCCCGAGCGGCCCGGTGCAAAACCCGGCCTTCAGCAGGTTCACCGGCCCGCGGCGGAGTAAATCCTGGCCGTTCACCGTCTGCCTGGCAATTTTCTGCTCTCAAACCGCAGGGTTCGAGCGGAACCGCACCTGTCTTCCTGGAGTTATGGGCATAGCCCATGGAGGAAGAGATGAAATATGCGGTCCCTGCCCTGATTGTGATTGTCGGAACCCTTGCGCCCACGGCGGCTCGCGCGGAAAGCTGGGCGGTTTACCAGGACGGCCTCCATGAATGCCGGCTTGAGTATGCGAGCGATGTGTTCACCCAAGACTCGCTAGATGAGGAGAAGTTTCAGCGGTTTTCCGGGCCTAACAAGCAGACCTATTTCCGCGTCAAGGGCCTGCCCAATCAGGAGAAATGGAGCCCGGCGCAAATCAGGGCCGAATACATCAAGTCGAGGGGAGCGGCAGACGTTGTATACGAGCGGACCAAAAGGGATTTTCTGGTTTTATCGGGATTCCGGGGCGATAATATTTTTTATACGAAGGTCGCGCTATCGAGCGACAACGAGATCATCTGTGTTTTGGATATTTCCTATCCCCGCAAAGCCAAGCGGGCGTTCGATGCCGTAGTCACCCGAATGTCGCGGTCGTTCGCTGCGGAGAGATGACCGGCTCGCATCCAGCACAAGGCCCCGGCGGACCACTGAGGAAATCCTTACCAAGTATTTGCTTTCGTGGGCGATGGGAGACTGGAACTATCCGCCCGTTGGCGTTTCACTCCGATTGGTGAAGGTTCGATGTTTGCGAAGCAAGAGGTGGGTTTGGGCAAGAATGGAGAGTCCTATTCAGCCGTTAAATGTCGGCTCGATCACGATACGATTGATCATAACACCCGGCGGTTGCTGCAAAGCGAAGACAATGGCGCGCGCGATATCTTCGGGGGAAAGACCCTGGGGATAGGATTCGACGAATTCTTTCGCCGCGGTTTTGTCACCCTTGTAACGGTTCAGTGCAAAGTCGGTTATCACAACTCCGGGGTCGATTTCTGTCACCCGAAGTCTCGTGTCCGCCACGTCCTTTCGCAACGACTCGGTGAATCCGCGAACCGCGAATTTGCTGGCGCAATACACTGATGATTTCTGTAACGGTGTAAATCCACTGGTCGACCCTATGTTGACGATATGCCCACGATCTCTTTCCAACATTCCGTCAATAACATGCGCGGTCATACGGATCAGGCCTATGACGTTTGTCTCAATCACCTGTTCGCTGTCCGTCATCTTCAGGTCTTGGAAAAGTTGCCAGCCACCGGCGTCATGGCCCGCATTGTTGACCAGAATGTCGATATTTTGCCAATCACCCGGCAGCGTCTTCAGCGCGCCGCGAATACCATCCTCGTCGTTCACATCCAGAGCGATCCCATAGCCCCTGTCACCCAGTTCCGAAACGACAGGTTCAAGACGCTCCATGCTCCGCGCGGTGCAAATAACGCGCAAGTCCAGATCGGCCAATGCCCGCGCGGTAGAACGGCCTATCCCGCTACTGGCTCCAGTCACCATCGCGACGGTGCCGGGTTTCAAAATGCTCTCGCTTTTCATATTCTTCCCCTACTTGGAATCCCACAACCTGATTGCGGGCTGGTTTAGTGGAGGCTCTGGTCCATCTGAGTTGGCATTTTAGGCGGCCGCTTTGCTATGTAGCAAGCGCCCGTGTTCGATTGTCTTTCGCTTGATCCTTCTCTTTGCAGGAGAATGGTTTGGCCGCGTCCGGCGTAGGCGCCGGCAGGGGCAAGATTGCTCAGGCTCCCATGAAAGCGCCGATGTTAAGAGCAAGTCATCCCGCCGTCACATTCTCTCCATCACCGGCCTTGAGCCGGTGATTCAGACTGGATGCCTGGGTCAAGCCCGGCCATGGAGAGGAGTGCCGGGAGCGGCAAAAGCTATCAGCCGTTCACCGCCTGCTTGAGCAATTTGCCCGCCTTGAACCTGGCCCGCTTGGAGGGCGGCAGCTTGATTGTCTTGCCGGTCTGCGGGTTTCGCGCCTCGCCCGCCTTGCGGCGGCTCACCGTGAATATACCGAAGCCCACGAGACGGACGTCGTCGCCCTGGCGCAGCGCCTTCATGATGTTTTCGATGGTGGCTTCTATGGCCACGCCAGCCTCGCCGCGCGTCAGTCTGGCGTCCTTGGCCACCTTGGCAATGAGTTCGCTCTTGTTCATGGTCGTGGGCCCCAGATTGCCGCCCGGACCTGAAAAAGCCGACGATTCGGGGCGTTTTGCAAGAGTCCGCAAGGCAAAATTTTTCTGTGAGTCAGTTCAAGGATTTAGGGCCGCCAAAAAACCAAAGCGGGCGGAAGTGATTCCTTCCGCCCGCTGAATTTTAACAGGTCGTCGGTCAGTGGGCCCGGGCGCCCTCGCTGGTTTTTTCGGCGGCGGCCCTTGCGGCGGCGGCGGCTTCCTCGGCTTCCTCATCCCAGATAATGGGCTCGGGCATGCGCACCAGCGCGTGTTTCAGCACATCGTCCATGCGGGCCACCGGCACGATCTCCATGCCGGACTTCACATTGTCCGGGATTTCGGCCAGATCCTTGGCGTTCTCCTCCGGGATCATCACCTTCTTGATGCCGGCGCGAAGTGCCGCCAGCAGCTTTTCCTTGAGACCGCCGATGGGCAGAATACGCCCGCGCAGCGTGATCTCCCCGGTCATGGCGACATCGTGCTTCACCGGAATGCCGGTCATCACCGAGACGATGGCCGTCACCATGCCGACACCCGCCGACGGGCCGTCCTTGGGCGTCGCACCTTCCGGCACGTGCACGTGAATATCGCGCTTGTCGAATACCGGCGGCTTGACGCCGATGATCGCGGCCCGTGAGCGCACATAGGAGGAAGCAGCCGAGATCGACTCCTTCATCACATCCCTAAGGTTTCCCGTC
>JACMJT010000207.1 GCA_014380505.1 Hyphomicrobiales bacterium
CCGCCATGGCGAAAACATCATTCTCAACATGCCGTCCAACATCACCTTTGCCACCGACGAGTCGGATATCAGGCCGGCCTTCTATGACGTACTGAATTCGGTTGCCATCGTGCTGCGCGAATTCAACCAGACCCTTGTTGATGTGAATGGCCACACCGACGCGGACGGCTCCGACGAATACAATGAGGACCTCTCAAGCCGCCGCGCCAATTCAGTGGCCCACTATCTCGTTTCGCAGCAGCTCGACAGCCAGCGCTTCTCGGTCCAGGGCTTTGGCGAAAACCAGCCTGTGGCCTCCAACGCCAGCGTCTCCGGCAAAGCCCAGAACCGCCGCGTCGAAATCCAGATTGTTCCGCTGACGTAGAACAGAACGACTCACTATTTTTCCTCTCCCAAAGGGAGAGGAAGGGGCCCAAGCGCAGCTTGGGAAGGTGAGGGGTACGGCACAAGAAGGTTTAAACCCCTTATGCTCCCATCCTGCTTGCGCAGGACGGGCCCCTCCTTCTCCCCATGGGAGAAGGAAAGTTACGACTCTTCAGCTCAAGGATAGACCAACACGCCCAATAGACTTGAAGCGCAGGGAAAGCTAAGCCCCCCGCATGACCACGGCGCGTGTAATTCTCACTGTCCCTGCCCTCAGCCTTGCTGCGGCGGAAGACATGGCAAACCGGTTCGAAAATGATTTTCGGATCGAGCCGCTGGCTGTCACCATCAATGAAACCGATGAAACCAAAAATCATTGGGAAGCCGTGGCCTATTTCGCCTGTGATGCAGACGCGGAAGAAGCACGCCGGCTTCTGCAATTGCCATCAGGCATCATTTCACAACTGCCCGACAAGGATTGGGTCAAGCATTCGCTCGAAGGCTTGGCACCTGTCGTGGCGGGGCGGTTTTTTCTGCACGGCTCCCATGACCGTGAACGGCGACGCCATGGTGGCGTGCCCTTTGAAATCGATGCCGGAACAGCTTTCGGAACCGGCCACCACGGTACCACGGCCGGCTGCCTCCTTGCCCTTGATGCAATTCTGAAACGCCGGCGGCCGGAACGCATTCTGGATCTCGGTTGCGGCACGGGCGTGCTGGCCATCGCCGCCGCCCTTGTTGCAAAACGCAGAATCCTCGCCACCGACATTGATCCCGAAGCGGTACGTGTGACGCAATTGAATGCGGCGCTTAACGGCGTCGCTCCCTTGGTCGACGGCGTGACGGCGCCTGGCCTCAAGCACACCCGCATTGCTCATGGCGCACCCTATGATTTGATCTTCGCCAATATCCTGGCGCGGCCGCTGATCAGCCTGGCCCACGGCCTGAAAACCATTCTGGCCCCGGGCGGAACCCTGATTCTGTCTGGCCTCACCCGCGATCAAATCCGCTGGGTCTCAGCCGCCTATCGCAACCGCGGCCTCATCCCCAGCCAAACCCTGCTGCTCGGAAACTGGGCCACGCTCGTGTTCATCACCCCCGCAAAACAAAATCGCCCGAAACACAAGTGCTTCGGGCGTTTAGTTTCCGGTGCTGTAGGCAAGGGATGGGAAGAAGCTTAGTTGCCCCAAACCATCTTCTCAATTTCCGAGCGGCGCACGCCGATATCGGCAAGCATGCGGTCATCTAGCTGGTGCAACTGGCGCTCGGCCCTGGTGCGGGCGAAATAGCCCTTTACGCGGCCCATGATGCCGGGAGCAGATTCGCTGCCCTTGATGTGGCTGGCTTCGCGGCCATAAGTAGTCGTCGTCATTGTCTTTCTCCTTCAATCTCTTCCCAAAAACCCGCCTGGAGGCTCATTTCTGGGGTTCCAATTCTTGTGCATCGCACAACTTCATCGTCTATATATGCTGCAGTTCGCCC
>JACMJT010000208.1 GCA_014380505.1 Hyphomicrobiales bacterium
CATGAAAGTTTGATCGCATTCTCTAATCACCGATACTACGGCGGTGGTCTAGTCACCTTTCCATCCCCTGTGACCGATGATCGTGCCGTGAGTTTTCATCTGGTCCCAGGTCTGTCTGGTAGCCGCCAAAGTGATCAAACAGCCGCCGGGCATAGGCCGTATTGTGCGCATACAGCGTCATCGGATAGCGACTGCGCACGACCCGCTTCTTCCTCCCATGCTCGCCATAGTTCAGGCCAAAGAATCCGTGCATGTAGGGGGTGTTGAACCAGTCGGGCGGCGTACAGCCCTGGTCGAAATAGATCTCGATCCGTCCGCCCACCACCATGGCATGATGTTCGTTGATGACCTGGTTGAAGGTCGCCAGCCAGTCGGGGCAGGCGATCGCATCGTCGTCCAATTGCGCCACGAATTCCAGGCGCGACTTTTCGGCGCCAAGGTTACGCGCGCACGCCACCGCCCTGCGCGTCTCCTTGTAAGCAGAGACGGGCACAGGGGAATTTCCTTGATAGCGTTCGAGCAGTTCCTCTGTCCCATCGCCGGATGGCGTATAGATGACGACGACCTCGTATTTGTCTTTCGGATAATGCTGCTGAAAGACCGACTCGATCGCCTTGGCGAGCAATCCGACCCGCTTATAGGTCGTAATCACCACCGAGAACGTGTGATACTCCATCTGAGATGTGTTCATGTCATCGCCCCGGCGGCTTGTGACCCGATCCACTCATGACCGCCTCCGCCACCTGTGCTTTCGGCCGCTCCGGGCGTGTTTGCATGTCATGCAATTGCCGGTACAGCCCATCGCGCCGCACAAGCTCGTCGTGCACTCCCTGTTCGACCAGTTGACCGTGATCGATGACCAGAATCAGATCGGCATGGTGGATGGTCGACAGGCGATGGGCGATCATGAACGTCGTCCGCCCGATCATCAGCCGTTCGAGCGCATCCAGGATGACCGCCTCGGTCTTCGAGTCAACCGCCGAGGTCGGCTCATCGAGGATCAGGATCGGCGCATCCTTGAGGAATGCGCGTGCCACGGAGATACGCTGCCGCTCACCGCCGGAGAGTTGCGCTCCCCGCTCGCCGATCGGGGTCTCATACTGCTGGGGGAGGCGCATGATAAAAGCATGTGCGTTGGCGGCTGTGGCGGCGGCAACGATCTCCTCCATACTGGCTTCCAGCCGGCCATAGCCGATGTTCTCGGCGATCGTCCCCGAAAAGAGCAGCGGCTCCTGCAACACAAGGCTGATCTGCTCCCGCAGGGACTTGACCGCCAGCTCCTGGATATCGTGGCCGTCCAGGTAAATCCGGCCTTGTTGCGGGTCGTAAAAGCGGGGCAGCAGGCTGATCAGCGTGGTCTTGCCGGCGCCTGTCTGTCCAACGACGGCGACCACCTGGCCGGGTTTGACTTCAAAGGAAATATTTTTTAGCGTCTCCGGCCGGCCGTCGTACTCGAAATGCACCGCTTCAAAACGAATATGGCCCTGAGCGCGCTGGATCTGCCTGGCATTTGGAGCATCCTTGATCTCGGGTTCGGTGTCGAGCAGCTTGAACGCCACCTGCAGGTTGATAAATCGCTCCTGCAGCGAGCCGATGGTATAACTGATCGTCTCAAGGGGCTTATAGACCAGCCCGACGTAGGACATCACGACGAGCAGTTGGCCGACGGTCAGCCCACCCTCCAGCACGCGATACGCTCCAAAGCCGAGCACCAGGGCCGTGCCGCCCGCCGTGGTCAGGTTAACGGCGAGATTGAACAATGCCTGGCGCACCGTCAATTGCACCCGCGCCTCCTTGGCCTGCTTGCCGTGCTGCTGGAAGCGCTGGTACTCCTGAAGCTCGCGCCCGAACGCCACGATCACCCGCAGCATGGATATTGTCTCGTGGATGATCGAATGTGTATCCCTCTCCATATCCCTGACTTCACGCAACCGGGCTTGAATATGGGTAGTGTAATAACCAACCGCATAATAGAGAAAAGGCACGACGGTCAAGGAGAGAAAAGCCAGCTGCAGGTCGATTCGCATCACAATCCAGAACATTCCGCCAAGCGTCAGCACGCTCTGCACCAGCGGCTGGACCGTCTGGAACGGCCCCACGATAGCGCCGGCCTGATTGTTGATGGCAAAGATCAACTGGCCTGAGCGACGTTTATCGTGGAAAGCCAATGACAGCCGCTGGGCATGCTGGAACAGATCCGCCCGGAAATCCAGGATCATGCCCTGTTCGAGCCTGGTCTGCAGATATCCTTGCAGAACCCTCAGGCCGTTCTGGAGCAATATCACGCCTACACCGGCCAGAACCACCCAGATCAGTAGGGTGTAGCGCCCCGCCGCCGCCAGAGCGGGGACGAGCCGCAGCAGGGATGGGAGGGGGTGGTCTCCCAGAACCGAATCGATCAGGATGGTCAACGGCCAGGGCACCAACAAGCCCGCCAGGGAGATCAGGATGATCATGCCCCCAGAGCTGATCGCCAATCGCCAGTATGGCCGCGAGTAAGGTAAGGTTCTCAGGAAGTAGCCCAAGTGTTGACCTCTTTGCTCAATGGACGGCTGTGCCGGTGGAGCCATCACTCTCCTCGTTGGGCGCGGAGATTGCCTCCAGCGCGCGCAGTTGGAAAGCCATGGCGGCCGCACAATCGCCAAAGGCCCGCACTACCAGCATGATCGCTGTCAAGCCCAGGAGCAGGGCCGGAATCCAGGCATGGTCCAGCGCCGCCAGCGCCGCCAGGAGCACCAGCGCCAGGTTCATCGCCAACCCCGGACCCCAGAACCTCGGCCAGAGATGAAACCGCGCCAGTTGCCGTCCCTCCCCATGCTCTTCGATCGTCATGAGCAACCGCGCGCTGCCCAGGATCCCCCCCAGGACTTCCAGGTCCCAGCGATCGAAGTCTCCCCCCCGGCGCACCAATGCGCCGTGCGCCCTCGTGGTGTCTTCGATCGTCGCCAGGCGCGCTTCGGCAGCCCGCCAACGCTTACTCCAGAGGGTAACGGCTCGTGTCCTTGGGAAGACAAAATCCGGCCTGCCCCGCCGGCGCCACAGGGTCAGGCCGGATTGCAGGCGCCCCAGCAGGCGCGCCAGCGGCTGGAGCAGATACAGCAGCGCCGTCAGGCTATACAATCCGAATCGTTGGGTCCGAGTGTAGAGCGCAGTGGGGAAAGCAGCCTGGGCGGCGCTGGCAGTTGCCTCGGTCAATAGCGCACCCACTGCCAGAATGAGTACCGGTAGAGCCAGCATCAGCGGCGGCCAGAAGATGCCCAGCAACGACAGCAGCAGCAGCACGCCGACCACCAAAAGCCATTCCGGCATCAGAAAGAGCGACCACAGCGTCGTGGGGCCGGAGGCGTAGATTGATTGAAACAAGTGGCTACCCCATACACCGTGATAGACGCGCCACCGCAAAAAAGACAGGCCACGCGCAACCCCCTTACCATAGGGGTGTCCCTTCCAGTTCACGTGGCCGAGCCGGTTATACTTTTCCGGCCATTTAATCTCCAGGAGAGCTTCCGCCCGGCCATACCCGAGTTGCTGCTTCAGGAAGGAGCGTACGGAGCTACGACGATGATGCCAGACCAGCGCCGCTGGGCTGAAGCCCAATGTCCAGCCGCGCGCCTGAAGCCGCCAGCACACATCCACATCATCACCCGCCGCGCGGAACTGCGGGTCGAACCCGCCAATCTCTTGCAGACAAGCCTTCCAAAAGGCCATGTTGCAGCCAGGGATATGCTCCGCCTCGCGGTCGGAGAGCAGCACATGGATGGGTCCGCCTGGGGCATTGGTGACCGCATCGGCAACGAATCCATCGTCAGGTGGCGCGATGTTCGGCCCGCCCACCCCCGCATGGTCCGTACGCATCAACAGAGCCGCCAGGTAGCCAAGCCACTGCGGGTCGGCGCGGGTATCGTCATCGGTATAGGCGATGATCTCCCCGGTCGCGGCTTCCATACCGATATTGCGCGCCTGGCTGAGACCCACATGGGCGGCACTGATCACCCGAAAGCCATAGGAGCCGGCGATGGCGGCGGTGCTGTCGGTCGAACCGTCGTCGACGACGATGACTTCGTAATTCGGGTAGTCCAGCTCAAGCAGGCTCTCGCAACACGCGCGGATCGTTCGACTCCCATTATAGCTGCACACCACCACCGAGATCCGCGGCCAGGAAGCATCCGATTGGAAGGGCACTTCCATAAAAGCCTGGCGAACAGCACGCAAGGCCGGCTTCGGATGGCGCTCCCGGCTGGTGAGGCCGAAATCCCAATCGTCGACGTCCAGGCCTCCCCGATGCCACTCGTCGGTCCAGGCATAGACGAACCCGCCGGCGCAACCGGCGTCAAACATCGCCCGCACCTGCCAATCCAGCACCTGGGCCTGAGCCTCCTCGCCGTTTCTGCGGCTGTCCAACCCAACCTCCGCCAGCAGCAGTGGCCGGTCCCCGGCCAACGTTTGGAGACGAGCCACATAGGCATCGAACAGATCCTGGGATTCGAGGTAGACGTTGAAGCAGACGAAGTCGATAAAAGGTAACTGCAAATACTCGGTGGTCGGATAATTCACATACGTGACCAGGCTTTCAGGATCTTCCGCCTTGGCTCCCCGGTACAGGCGCTTGAGAAACCGCTCGACCCGCTGGCGGCCATACCATCGCACAATCGATGCCGGGATTTCATTGCCAATGCTATAGCACAAGACCGCTGGGTGCCCGGCACAGATCCGCACCCCCTCCCGCACCCGATCCTCTATGCTCTGGGCCTGCCGGGGATGATCCAGAAACGTGATGTGCTGCTCCCAGGGCAACCCCACCATGACCCACAGACCATGCTGCCGAGCACTATCAAGCAGCCACCGCGGGGGCACGGTATACGTCCGAACGGTATTGATCCCATTGGCCGCCATAAGCGCGAAGTCGTTGTCGACAACTTCTGGATTGTGATACTCACAACCACACTCATCAGGGCGAAACGGTCCGTAGGTCACGCCGCGGATATACAACTTCTCGTCGTTGGCGAAGATGAACTTCCCATGCACGCGCGGACGAGACCCCTTCCTTCCAGTTGTTCTCATTATCATTGTGCGCAACTTTATCAGGGCAGAGCTTACTAAAGCCCGTTGCCATCCTTTCTCATTGATGGTCGTGGGTTCTTGAACGCATTGGTTGCGAGCGCCGTGGAGGCGGCGAGGAAATCGCGGCGGGCGGGTTGGGGCACGGCTTCAGAATAGCACGAGGGGGTTTCCGAGCCTCAAGCGAAAGCTACCCCCGCTACCCCACATCCAGCGCTACATCCAACGACGGCGCGCTGTGGGTCAACCAGCCCATCGAGAGGAAATTCACCCCGGTCGCGGCGACTCCCGCGGCGGTCTTGGGGTTGATTCCCCCCGAGGCTTCCGTGATCGCCCGCCCCCTGGCCAACTCCACCGCCGCCCGCAGCATCTCGAGCGGCATGTTGTCGAGGAGCACCACGTCCGCCCCGAGGTCGAGGGCCTCGCGGAGCTGATCCAGGGAGTCCACCTCGATCTCGATCTTGACCAGGTGGCCGACCTTGGCGCGCGCACGCTCCAGCACGGCGCGGATGCCGCCCGCGACCGCGATGTGGTTGTCCTTGATCAGGATGGCGTCGTCGAGGCCGAAGCGGTGGTTGAAGCC
>JACMJT010000209.1 GCA_014380505.1 Hyphomicrobiales bacterium
CCTTGCAGTAGCCCTCGTGTCCGGGGGCGGGGGCCGGGAGCGATTCGAGTCTGCGCCGCAGTTCCTCGTGTGTCGTGGAGCCGCTGAGCCAGCGCGAGAGCTGGTGGCGGTTTGCTGAAACGGTCGCGCACAAGCGCCGCGCCAGCGGGAGCAGGGCCGGATGCGCCAGGCGCAGCGACCATTCGCGATACTCCCGCAAGGCCCACAGACATGTGACCCACGCCGCTCCGCCCTGCCAGACGTCGCCCGCATCGCTGATGACGACGATCTCCTTTTCCGGATGCAATTGCTTCAGACTTGGGAAACGGCATTCGGCTTCCGGGGATTGAAACGGGATGAAGGTCAGCGGGACATACGCGGGCTGGCGTCCCAGCCAGATGCGGCAGCGGCGGCAAAACTCGCATTGGCTGTCATAGAGGATGTAGAGCCGTTTCATGGCGCACCGCTTAGCCAGCGACCGGCACATGGGCTTGCGGCGGGAGCGGTGGAGGCGCGCCGTGAAGCAGGGCGCGTTTCCGCATTTTGTTGAAGACGTAGAGATTGAAGAAGTGCATGCCGCCGAGGATCAGCAGCACGGCTCCGACCTTGGTGCTGAGCGCTTCGAGCAAGCCTTGCAAGTCCGCCGCTTTGTCGCCGTATTTCAGGGCGAGGGTGACGCAGCCGATATTGATGAGGTAGAAGCCGACGACCAGCAGGTGATTGATGGAATCGGCGAGGGGCTCATTGCCGTGGAAGGCATCGACGAGGAAGATCCGCCCGTTTTTGTGCAGGGTGCGGGCGACCCAGACGGTGAGGGCGACGCTGATCGCAAGGTAGAGGGCGTAGGTGGTGACGATGTAATTCATGGCTGGTTTGCTTTCGTTTGTTTTGGTGTTTTCAGGAATAAATGAAATATAACCCAAAAAAAGGGGCGGTCATTTCAGAAACTTCAAGGCCCACGGAACGATGGTGCTCTGCTCGGAGCGGACGACCTTGCTCAGGACGCCGTCGGCCATCTCCATGAATTCGCACAGCGCCTTCGTTTGCTCCGTGAAGGCGAGGGCGTCCGGCGATTTCAAACCGTCGGCGCGGTCGATGCAGTCCTTGAGGACATTGATCGCCGGCCGAATCTCCCGGCGCTTCCGCTCGCGAACGATGATGCAAAACATCTTCCAGACATCCTTCTCCGCCTCGAAATACTCTTTGCGCTCCCCTTTCCGCACCACACTGCGCACCAACCCCCAACCCACGAGTTCGCGGAGATTGGTGTGCGCATTGCCGCGGCTGATCTTAAGTTCGTCCATCACTTCGTCGGTCGTCACGGCGCGCGGTGTAATGATGAGCAATGCGTGAATCTGCGCCATGGTCCGATTGATGCCCCAAGCACTGCCGATCGCCCCCCATTGCATGACAAACTCGTCCCGCGCCGCTTCGAGTTGCGCGGCATCTCCAGAGGGTGGATTGGCCGGTTGTTTTTCCATTTCGTATTTTCAGTATTAAATGAAAATTTACTGGATGCCAACGAA
>JACMJT010000210.1 GCA_014380505.1 Hyphomicrobiales bacterium
TGCGGCTGAAAATATCGGACCAGCTGTCATCGTCGGCGACCGGCACGGGCGATTGCGATGCGAGAGCGCCACGGTCGGCACCCGCATCAACGTGCAGCGTGGCCAGCAGATCGACATCGGCATAGCGGCTGAAGGCCTCCGCCACCGTCAGCCACTCCGGCTCCGCCAAGGGGTCGATGCCGCGTCCCCGCCAGGAGAAAATCCCGGTTCCCGCCGTCTCCGCGGCAAGGCGCAGCAGGGCTATGGTGTCGGCGATGATTGCTTTGTAGCCTTCATTGGCGCGATACCATTCAAGCATGGTGAATTCCGGCGAGTGGGTGAGGGTGCGCTCGCGGTTGCGATAGACCCGGGCAAAGTCGAAAATCCGCATTTCTCCGGCGGCGAGCAGTTTCTTCATGGAAAATTCCGGCGAGGTGGCGAGATAGCGGCGGTCACGGCTGCCATCGGGCTGAATCAGGTCCGTGGCAAAGCCATGGAGATGGGCCTCATTGCCGGGGGATATCTGGAGGCTGGCGCATTCGACCTCGACGAAATCACGCTCCGCGAACCACGACCGCATAGCGGCTACGATCTTGTTGCGGGCGATCAGGAACGGCCGCCGGTCGCGGTGCCGTTCCGGCGAAAACCATTCGGACGCTGGTTGGGACACTACGAAACTCCCATGGGGGTTGGCTTCATCGGGGGGCGCTGCTATTACCCCCACGCGCCGCTCACGGCAATTCAAAGAAAGAACAGTATACGTGGTCAAGATCATCGCAAGCGGCGTTCGCAAGGGCAATGTCATCGAGCACAGCGATGGCAAGCTTTACGTCGTGCTCAAGGCGGAAAGCATGCATCCCGGCAAGGGCACGCCCACGACCACCATCGACATGCGCCGGATTTCCGACGGTGTAAAAACCAACGTGCGCTACAAGACGACGGACACGATGGAGCGGGCCTTCGTCGAAACCGTGACACACGGCTATCTCTACCAGGACGGCGAGATGTATGTGTTCATGAATCCCGAAAGCTTCGAGCAGATCAGCCTCTCCGCCGACATGTTGGGCGACCAGGCGGCCTTCCTGCAGGAAGGCATGGAATGCCAGATCGCGCTGTTCAACGGCACGCCTATTTCAATCGAGCTGCCGCAGCGCGTGGTGCTGGAAATCGTCGACACTGAGCCCGCGATCAAGAACCAGACGGCATCCTCATCGTTCAAGCCCGCGGTTCTTTCGAACGGGGTGCGCACCATGGTGCCGCCGCATGTTGTCTCAGGCACCCGCATCGTGGTGGCGACGGAAGACGGCTCCTACGTCGAGCGTGCCAAGGATTAGACTTTTCTGAAGACCGCCACGGTCTCCACGTGGGACGTCCATTTGAACTGGTCGATGGGGGTCACGGTTTCAATCCGATAACCGCCGCGCACCAGGATTTCGGCATCACGCGCCAGGGTTACGGGATCGCAGGAGACGGCGACCACCGTTTTAACCTTCGACTTGGCGATCTGCCGGGCCTGGGCCTCGGCACCGGCTCTCGGCGGATCGAAGACAACCGCGTCGAAATCTTTCAGTTCATTTGCCACCAGGGGTTCGCGGAAGAGGTCGCGGACGGTGGCTGTAACCGGCTTGAGACCCGATGTTGCGCGGACGGCTTGCGCCAGTGCAGCGATCGCCGACCTGTCGTTATCGAAAGCCGAAACGCGAGTGGTTGCGGCCAAGCGGAGGGCAAAGGGGCCGCAGCCGCAAAATAAATCCGCGACCGATTTCGCCTGGCCGGCAGCGGCGATGACGCAATCCGCCAAATGCATTTCACCCGCTTCGGTCGCCTGCAGGAATGACGCCGGCGGCAGCACAACATCGCTGTGGCCCATCTTCACCGAAGGGGTTCGGCGCGTGACGATGATATCGCCATTGACAGTCAAACGGGCAAGATCGAGATCGCTGGTAAGGGCTGCCAGCTTCGGCGCTTCGCGCTCGGCGATCTTGCGTTCGGCTTTTACCGCGGCATCGATGCCGCCATTTGTGGCGGTGAGCGCCACATCGCAATCGCCGAGCTTCTCCCCGAGGGAACGGGCAATCGCCGTGGCGTTCGCCAGAGCGGGCACAACTATGGGACAGCGTTCAATATCAAGCAGTACATGGCTGCGCGCCGCCATGAAACCCGCCGTGACCTCGCCCTCATTGCGGCGGACATGGAGGCTGACCCGGCGGCGGCCGGCGCCGTGGGCATCGATCACATCGGCGATGGGCACTTCGATGCCACGATGGCGCAGGGCCGTTTCAACCAGCCCGCGTTTCCAGATGCCATAGGGTTTCGCGTCCCAATGCTGCAACTGGCAACCGCCGCAAGCGCCGAAATACGGGCAGAAGGGTTGCACTCTCTCAGGCGAAGGCTTTTCGATGCGAACGATCCGCGCACGCTCGCCGTCCATGCTGGCAAGAAGTGTTTCACCCGGCAGCGCATAGGGCACGAAAAGATTTAGGCCTTGATCCATGGCAAGACCTTCGGCGCGGCGGCCAAGGCCGGTTATTTCGAGGCGGCGTTCAATCATTCTTCAGGCGGGGATAGGCGATGGCGATGGCATGGCCCGACTGGAGCGTAATGCGCACGGGAGCCAACGCCATATTGGAAAGCGTAAGGGTCGAGCCCAGCGGCACATCGCGCTGGACCAGCGGCCACTTCACACCCTCAAGGTCAAGCCCCACAAGATCGGTAAACGGAACTATGCTGATGCGGCTGTGCTCCGGCAAGTCAATCTCGATCGTTCCCGGAATAACGGGGTAAGCCTCCTCATCGCCGCTGGTGATGAAGCTCGATACTCCGGCTTGCGCCAGTTGCAGGACCTGGCCGAAATGCCCAGCCATATGATCGGCCTGGCCGCCGAAGCCGCCGGCGAGAACCAACTCCCTGGCGCCACGGTCCCGGGCTACGGAGATGGCGAGGCTGCCATCGGTCGCTGCTTTGTCCGGTAGGTGGGTCTGGCGCGGCACCCGGGCGTACTGGATGGCAAGGGCCGAGCCCGCCGAATCGAAATCGCCCACCCATAATTCCGGCGTCAATTGCAATACCGCCGCGTGGACCATGCCCCGGTCGGCCGCTATGACGCGGGCACCCTCAAGCTGTTTGCGCAAGCGCGGTGTCGCCACCAGATTGCCGCCGAGAAGAATGGCAAAACGCGTCATGGGGCCCTTGTAGCAGCGAAGGCTTGCCAGCGCATCGGGCAAGGCCTATTTACGCCTTGCTCTCAACGGGGTGCCGCATCCAAGCGGCTGAGAAGGGCTATCGCCCGAACCCGCTGAACCTGATCCGGATCATGCCGGCGGAGGGATTGATAGCGGAGTTCCCCGAACTTCCATCCTCCAACCAACGGCCAATGGAGGACTTATGAAGAAAATCATCGCAGCCCTGTCCGCTCTTCTGGCTTTTGCCGCTCCTGCCGCGGCCAGAGAGACGCTGACGATCTATACCTATGACAGCTTCATCACCGAATGGGGGCCGGGGGCTAAGATCAAGGAGGCCTTCGAGAAGTCCTGCGATTGCGTGATCGAATGGGTCGCCCCCGGTGACGGCGTCGCGTTGCTCAACCGGCTCAAGCTCGAGGGACGCAACACCAAGGCCGATGTGGTTCTTGGGCTTGACACGAACCTAACCTCCGAGGCCGTTGCAACCGGGCTTTTTGGCAAGCACGGCATCGATCACGCACTGGCGAAAACGCCCGTGCCGTGGACGGATGACTACTTCATGCCATTCGATTTCGCCCATTTCGCTGTCATCTATGACAGCGAGGCGGTGAA
>JACMJT010000211.1 GCA_014380505.1 Hyphomicrobiales bacterium
CATTCCGATCAGCGCAAAACAGTCGCCGCCAATCCCGGTCATGGAGGGTTCCACGACGCACAGCACGGCGGAGGCGGTCACCGCCGCATCGACGGCGTTGCCGCCCGCCCGCAGCACATCGATGGCGGCCAATGTCGCAAGTGGCGCCGAGGTTGCCGCCATGCCGTTCGCCCCATAGGCGGCGGAACGGCCCGGTGTCTGGAAATTGCGCATGACAGCCTTCATACCCGCGATAGCTTCCGATGCAAAACGCGTTGGTCGAAAAACCACCAATCATGTCGGTCGAGAAATCCTTTCACACCAGTCCGTCTCTATGGTACGCGGCCCGCCGGAAGCCATTTCCCCAAGGAGCCGTTGATGACCGTGAAGAGCGACATTGAGATTGCGCGTGAAGCGAAGATGAAACCGATCATGGAAATCGGCAAGCGCTTGGGTATTCCGGAACGGGATTTGATTCCCTATGGCCATACCAAGGCCAAGGTCAGTCTCGATTACATCGACACACTTGCGAAGAAGAAGGATGGCAAGCTGATCCTCGTCACCGCCATCAACCCCACGCCCGCGGGCGAAGGCAAGACCACGACTACGGTGGGATTGGGAGACGGCCTCAACCGCATTGGTAAAAAAGCGATGATTGCGCTTCGCGAGCCCTCGCTGGGGCCGTGCTTTGGCATGAAGGGCGGTGCCGCGGGCGGCGGCTATGCCCAGATCGTACCGATGGAAGATATCAACCTGCACTTCACCGGCGACTTCCACGCCATTACGTCCGCCCACAATTTGCTCTCCGCAATGATCGACAATCATATTTACTGGGGCAACGAACTTGGCATCGATACCCGCCGGGTGGCTTGGCGGCGTGTCATGGACATGAACGACCGCGCCTTGCGCGAAATCGTCTGCTCGCTGGGCGGCGTCGCCAATGGCTATCCGCGCGAGGCCGGCTTCGACATTACTGTTGCCTCGGAGATCATGGCGATCCTCTGCCTGTCGACTTCCATTGCCGACCTTGAGCGCCGCATGGGCCAGATCGTCATTGCCGCCAAGCGCGACAAGGGCCAGGTGCTGGCAAAGGATGTGAAAGCGCCAGGCGCCATGACGGTGCTTTTGAAAGATGCGCTGATGCCCAACCTGGTGCAGACGCTGGAGAACAACCCGGCCTTCGTCCATGGCGGCCCCTTCGCCAATATCGCCCATGGCTGCAACTCGGTGATGGCCACCAGGACCGCCTTGAAGCTCGCCGACTATGTGGTGACCGAGGCGGGCTTCGGCGCAGATCTGGGGGCCGAGAAATTCTTCGACATCAAATGCCGCAAGGCCGGGCTCCACCCGGCCGCCACCGTGATCGTGGCCACCGTCAGGGCCCTCAAGATGCATGGCGGCGTAGCCAAGGAAGGCCTCAAGACGGAAAACGTCGAGGCCCTCAAGAAAGGGCTCGCCAATCTGGGCCGCCACATCGAGAACATGAAAAAGTTTGGCGTTCCCATCGCCGTTGCCGTCAACCACTTTGTCACGGACACCGAGGCGGAAGTCGAGGCCATCCGGGATTACTGCCGGAGCCACGCGGTGGAGGCCTTCAAATGCACCCACTGGGCCGACGGCGGCAAGGGCACCGAAGCGCTCGCCAAGCATGTGGCGGAAATCGCCGACAAGACAGCGGCCCAGTTCAAGCCCATCTATAACGACGACCTCGGCCTGTGGGATAAGATCCATACCATTGCGCGGGAAATCTACCGGGCCGACGACATCGTCGCCGACAAATCAGTGCGCGATCAGCTTAAAACCTATGAAGCACAAGGCTACGGCAAGTTCCCGATCTGCATGGCCAAGACGCAATACTCATTCTCCACCGATCCCAACCTCAAGGGAGCGCCCGTCAACCACGTGGTGCCGATCCGCGA
>JACMJT010000212.1 GCA_014380505.1 Hyphomicrobiales bacterium
AGTGAAGCCGCCGCCCATGGCTTCCATCAGCACAAGGTCGCCGCGCTTGATCCGTCCATCCTTTACGGCGGCGTCAAGCGCGAGGGGGATTGAAGCGGCGGACGTGTTGCCATGCCGGTCCAGGGTGATGACGATTCGGTCTTCCGATATGCCGAGTCTCTTCGCCGTTCCCTCGAGAATGCGCCGGTTGGCCTGATGCGGAACGAACCAGTCGATGTCGGTAGGTTTAAGGCCCGCTGCCGCAATGGTTTCCTCCATGACGGACGCGATATTGATGACGGCGTGCTTAAACACGTCACGGCCTTCCATGCGGAGATAACCCACAGTCTTGGTGGTGGAGGGGCCGCCATCGACATAGAGCTTGTCCGCGTAACGCCCATCGGATCGTAATTGGGAAGCAAGAATGCCACGATCGGCGATGGTGCCCTTGCCTTCGCCGGCTTTGAGCACCACAGCACCCGCGCCGTCACCGAACAGCACACAGGTGCCACGGTCGCTCCAGTCGAGGATTCGCGAGAATGTTTCCGAGCCGATGACCAAGGCGCAGTCCGCCTGATGGCAGCGAAGCAGCGCGTCAGCCGTCGTCAGCCCGTAGACGAAGCCCGAGCACACCGCCTGCAAGTCGAAGGCAGCGCCGCGGGTGATGCCGAGTGCTGCCTGTATTTGCGTGGCGGTTGCCGGGAATGTCCGGTCCGGAGTTGATGTGGCCACGACGACAAGATCGACATCGGCGGCGGCAAGCCCCGCATCGGCAAGGGCGCAGCGGGCGGCCTCGGTTCCGAGCGTGCAGGTTGTTTCCGTATCAGAGGCGATATGGCGCGAACGGATTCCCGTCCGTTCGACAATCCAGGCATCGCTGGTATCTACGATTTTGCTGATATCGTCATTGGTCATCACCCGCTCGGGCAAAGCCGAACCGACACCCATGATCAGGCTACGGCGCATGTATTAGTACTGAGCTCCCGTCATCCGGCTTGATTTGCGACAGCGGCTGGCTCTCGCGGCAAGCCGGGATGACCAATCCCTACCATATCCGTCTTGATCTTGTTGACGAGATCGTTGCGGACCATTTCGATTGCGACATCGATGGCGGTAGCAAAACCCAGGGCATCGGTGCCACCATGGCTTTTCACCACCACGCCGTTGAGCCCCAGAAACACGCCGCCATTGTGCTTGCGGGGGTCCATCCGGTCGCGCAGCGCGGCGAAGGCGCCGGACGCTAGAACTGCTCCCATTTTGGAAAACACCGTTCGCGCCAGCGCCAGCTTGAGATAGGCGCTGAGCTGCTTGGCGGTCCCTTCCGCCGTCTTGAGCGCGATGTTGCCGGTAAAGCCTTCGGTGACCACCACATCCACCGTGCCCCTGGCGATATCGTCGCCTTCGACGAAACCGGCGTACTCAAGCGGCAGGCGAAGTTCGCGCAGAAGCCGCGCTGCTTCCTTCACCTGTTCAACGCCCTTCATCTCCTCGACCCCGATATTGAGAAGGCCGACGGTGGGTTTATCTACGCCGAAGAGACAGCGAGCCATGGCTTCGCCCATAATGGCGAATTCGACGAGCTGGTGTGCATCCGCGCCGATGGTGGCGCCCACATCGAGGACGATGCTCTCGCTGCGGAGCGTGGGCCAGATGGCCGCCATGGCAGGGCGCGAAATGCCGGGCAGCGTCTTGAGAATGAAACGGGCCATGGCTATGAGCGCGCCGGTGTTTCCGGCCGACACGGCAACCTGCGCCTCGCCCTTGCGAACCGCGTCGATGGCTTGCCACATGCTGCTTTTGCCGCGCCCCTGGCGGAGCGCCTGGCTGGGCTTTGCATCCATGGCGATGAACACATCCGTGTGGTGGATAACGCTCCGTTCCTTGAGCTTTGGATAGAGCTCCATCAGGGCCGCAAGACGGGCGCCGTCGCCAAACAGCAGGAAGCGCGCTTCAGGGTGCCTGATCGCCGACAGATTGGCGCCGGGCACGACCATGTCCGGACCCAAGTCGCCCCCCATGGCGTCAAGCGCTATGGTCAATTTTTGTTTCATCGTTGCGGTTTGGATAAGTGCCCCCTGATCCGGAATGCTTGCGGGCCAAGCATTCATGATCCGCCGAACCAGAGGTTCCCATAGGTGAAACCGTCTGAAAAGTCGATTTCAAAAATCACCACTTGCCCTTGGCTCATTTGGGCTTGAGCCGCGTCAGGCTGGCAAAGGGCGATGCTTCCGCAGGTGATGGGACTTCCGTCCAGGCAGTCTCGTCGAAGGCTTCACCGGGGCGCCGGGGATAGGGATCGAGTTCAAGGGCGAGGGTTTCGGCCACCACCTCGCCCAAATCCACATGGCCTTCATCAATCGGATCGATATCGGCCTCGCTATCCTGTTCAACGGCACCCGGAGGCATGAAGAAGCGCACAATCGGAAATTCCACCTGGTGGCGAAACGCCTCAAGGCTTATGGCCGAAACCTGCTCGATGTCGGCCACGAGCTTGCCCTCGACTTTCACACCGCCGCCCCGCCATGGCGTTGCCCGCAATTCGGCGTTGAGCGCATGGAGGGCCGGCACGGCGAGACGCGCCGCCAGCGCCTTGCATTCTTCGGGGCTGGCCGCGATCGTCTCGTCGCTGCCGCCGCGCGGCACGCGCGCCACCGGCAGGGGGCGGGAAAACTCAGGCGCGACTTTTGTCATGGCTGCGGTTCGGGGAAATCCATTTCCCCCGCCAGCAACTGGTCAACTCTTCCCTCTGCAAGTTTGGCCCGCGCTGCAAGGACATAAACGGCAAGCTTCGCTGCGGCCTTCCCGCCATCGCCCTCGGGGAAGAAATTACGGGCCACAGCCGCCGTTAAAGCAGCTTCGCCATCCGCCAATCCCGCCTCGTAAGCAGCGACGCGGCCATAGAACGCCTCGGCCATCTTGCGCACTTTTTTGCCGACCGAAATGTCCCCTACCCCCAATTCGCGGAGCGATCGGTCCATATCGGCAAAAAATTCATCGACCAGACGCTGGCGGAATTGCTCGTCCTCGCCCTTCAGCCGGTCGAGCACCAAAAACATGTGGAGGGAAATCATGTCGAAACGCCCGTCGATGGTGTCGGCCACGCCCCACCGGGCATAGGGCAAGGGATGCCGCGCCCCAGCCACAATTGCCTCATAAAGAGAGCGTTCAGGGGACGGGGACTTGCGGAAAAAGCGTTTGAGGATCATCGGCTTGCCGTCATGCGCCGTCTCGGGCAAAAGAAACTGGTGAGGGGAATCGTTTACCGTTCATGACCGTGTTTTCTGAAACAAGAGCGCCTCTTTGGCTTGCCGCCGCTGTCTGCGCAACCTTTCTAGCGGCCTGTTCGCCGACCGTCGAGCATCGCGGCTACGTCGCCAAGCCCGGCGCCTTCGCCCAGATCAACAATGGCATGGCGAAATCGGAAGTCGAGGGGATACTGGGCTCTCCCTCAACCACGGCCAGCGTCAATCTCCAGGGCGACAGCTACTACTATATCACCAGCATCACCGAGGGCCGGGCTTTCCTGCTGCCCAAGGAAACCAGCCGCGAAGTGATCGCCGTCAGGTTCGACAAGAACGATCAGGTGCAAAGCTTCGCCCAGTATGGCCTTGAGGATGGGCGCATCATCGACGTCAATTCGCGCAAGACCCCGGTGGTGGGCGAAGACCTCAGCATTCTCCAGAACATCTTCCGCGGCATGCTCAATTCCAAGGCCGGCCCCGGCGGCAGCATGCTTGAGCGGAAATTGTGAGGCTTACGTTCTCTGGTTATTGATCGGCTAGCAAGCTGCGGTAGGCGTCAGCTTGTTCTTTAGGCATGCGCTCTAGCATCACGCGTATCGTTTCTCCACCCTTGATTTTGCCGTCGAGCCGATACATCCAATCCGAAATGTGATCGGGATTGACATCTATGCGCTGGCCAAGTGTCACGCTGCGAACCGATTGCGGTTCATTGGCGATTGCGCAACTTGCTTTTGTGGCATCTCCCTCAATCGCACTGCACCAGAAGTGCTCACTACTCGCGTCATCGCTGATCATGACCTTCAGCGAAAAGCCGTCCTCATTCGACGCCGGGGTTTTGAACTTTTCCCAGAACCCAGCCAGCGAGCCTCGCGCTTTTTCAATCGCCGCATTCATCTGCGGATCGTCTTTGCTGAACAGGATCACCTTGTCGTCTTGCGCCAAGCCTGAAACAGCGAATGCGGACAGAACGGACGTCGCGATCAACATCCCGAAGATCGCGGCAGCAGGTCGTTTCATGTGTTCTCCTTGGGGACGATCATCAATGCGCCAGCACCGCTATCAGCAAAAGCGCCGCAACGTTGGTGGTTCTGATCATGGGGGTTAACGGCGAATTCCGGAAACAAATAACCCGCCCTTAAGCATCTCGCCCTACCGGTTGATAGGAATCCAACTGGCAATTATTCACGATCAACAATGAATAGTTTATTTAAATTGTTTCTGCAGATATTGATTGGCGGCGTAGGCACAACAGCCCTGTGCTTGGTGTTGTATCTGCTGTTTACCGCGGTTTTTGCGCCCTTCGGATGGGCAATTGCGTTTGTTGCTCCATTTGTGTTCATTGGCTTGGCCATTACGGTTCTTCCAGCCGTAATCACGATTATAGCCGGGCTCTTCTCGCCCGAAAAAATAGGCTACGCCGCGGGAGCCTTTTTTGCGGTTCTCCTGCAAATGGCCATACCGATGGTTAAAGCTTCACTGGAGGCTTCATCCTATGAAGAACGTGCAACACAGCGTGCAATTTTACCCCTGACAGCCACCCCGCGCGGGATCGTTCTGGAATGTGGGAATTGCTACGGATTAGACGATGTAATTTTAGCGACTACCGACGTTCCCTTGGTGATGATCCGGGGCAGAAATTCAGACCGGAAATATCAGCTCAGCAAGTTGCCGGCTCAAGAATGTAAACCCGGCAAACAAGTCGAGTGAGGGAACGCCTTGTTAGAAAGGGTTACATAAATTGGTGTGTGCGCACCGAGCCAATTGAGACAGTTGGAGACGCGGTTATTTTCAGATTCAATGAAAGGGCAGAAATTGAGGGAGACCCGCGCATCAACGGGACGGTGATATCAGCTCATGAGTTGGTGGCGGGAACTGAGCGGCAGATTACGCGGTGGGAGCACGGCCAAATTCATGTGAAGGGCGCCCCGCCTTTCGGCATTTTCGCGACGCGTAATGTCGAAGTCGGCACATCTTTCAAATATCACGAAGTCATCAGCCGGGTTCTCGGCATTTCCATCGACCAATTCGTTCCGGAAGCCCCGCACAGAAACCCCCTGGATGAAGCACAGTGGGCCCTTGATCGCATCGATTCAGATGACAGCGCACTCCGTTCCTTGTCGCGGAGCGTTTTACGAGACAGTATAAGATTGCTTGGTTCGCGCAATTCCGAGCCGCTGATCTCCCGCATAATCGCGGACGTTGAAGAGGCCGATAAACCCGGCAATTCACAGCGGCTTCATGCCTTGTTTGAGTTGCCGGCAATTCAACGCAAATCTTACGCCAATTTGTATTTCGAGATTCTCTTGCGGAATACCGATGCAAGCGATGTTGCGGCCAAGCTTCTTTTAGACACCGATGGTATCGATCTGAAGCCCTACTCCACGGACGCGGAACTGGAGTTGCGCCGCATTACTGCCAATCAGCCTCAAAACGGGGAACCGCGTTCCTACTATCAAAACAAATCAGTAAGGCTATCCGCGCTCGTTATGTTGATGTTTGCGGATGGCGAAGCCGGCCGGAATCGCGTTATGAATGCAATTCTGGAATTAAAGGGGCCTGCGCTGATCGGCTTCATCTGGGCTATAAAGCCGGGCCAGCAACGTTTCGCAAAATGGGATTGGCGCGACACTGAGTTGCGGAACTTGATTGCTTTATCGGACACGTTGACCGTGGCGGAACTTGAGGGCTTCTATAAGAATTTGCGATCGAGGCAGTTTGACCGACGGTTTCGAAATGAAATGCTCGAACATGCCAGGTCGCGCCTTGCAAAAACCTCCGACCCCGGGGACCGGCGCATTCTTGAAAGTTTGATCGAATATATTTCAAACCGATGATTGCGTGAGTGCGGTGGAGCACTCGCTGTCAGGAAACCCCATCCGGCGCTATGGCCACCCTCCCCGCTTGCGCGGAGAGGGTGTTGTTGGATCAATGCGCCAGCACCGCCAGCAGCAAGAGGGCCACGATGTTGGTGATCTTGATCATCGGGTTGACGGCGGGACCCGCGGTGTCCTTGTAGGGGTCGCCGACCGTATCGCCCGTGACGCTCGCCTTGTGGGCTTCCGAACCCTTCAGGTGCTTGACGCCCTTCGAATCCACGAACCCGTCCTCGAAGGATTTCTTGGCGTTGTCCCA
>JACMJT010000213.1 GCA_014380505.1 Hyphomicrobiales bacterium
CGGCTGCTGGGGCGGCTCGCCGGGAAAACCGTTCTCGATCTTTGCGCGGCACCCGGCGGCAAGACATTGCAACTTTGCGCGGCGGGCGCGCACGTGACCGCCGTGGACAATTCGGCCCAACGACTCGAACGGCTTCGCGATAATCTTAAGCGGACCCGCTTCGAAGCCGAAGTGGTCGTGGCCGATGCGCTCACCTTCGATCGAGCGGGGTTCGATGCCGTGCTGCTTGATGCACCGTGCTCGTCTACCGGCACCATCCGGCGCCATCCCGATCTTCCCTATCTCAAGACGGCGGCACAGATCGGCGACCTCGTGTCGATACAGTCCCGCATGCTGAACCAGGCGGCCAAGCTGGTGAGGCCGGGCGGCATGCTGATATACTGCGTCTGTTCGCTGGAAGCCGCCGAGGGTGAAAAACAGATCGCCCCGTTTCTGGCGCGCCATCCGGACTTTTCCGTGGTGCCGATTTCCGCTGGAGACTGCGGTATCGAAGCCCACATGCTCACCGGGCCGGGCTTCCTCCGCACCCTGCCCCACATGGCCATAGGCGGGTCACGGGGCCTCGACGGATTCTTTGCCGCACGATTAAAACGGCCTTTCTGAACATCGTTATCAAATCGTTAACCAGCACTTCCGCAAACTGGCTGCTTCCTCCATCCGAGCCTACGCGAGACATGACCGGGCGCAGCACAGCATTTGGTGACGAAGGTACCGGAGTCTTCCGCCGCCTCGGTAATCTGGCCATGGAGCTTGGAACCAGCCTGACGGGCGGCGGCTCCACGTCTTTCACCGGCGTGGCGCCGGCGCTGCCCGCCCTCATGGCGGGAAACCCCGCCATCGCCCAACAGCTCTATCGCGGCATCTACCGATTCGCCGGACATACCGTCGAATGCCAGCCCACCCAGATTTTTGAGGCGGCAGCGCCCACGGCCGCCTGGTCCGACGGCCTCCACGGCTTTGCCTGGCTGTCCCACCTCGAAGCGCCGGGGCTCGCCCTCTACCGGGCCTTCGCCCGCAGCCTGGTGCAGAACTGGGCGGCACAGAGGAGGCGCACGTCTTTCGATGCTTCCTGCCGCCGTCTCATGTCGCTCTCCCGCCACGCGGGCTTCGTGCTGTCCGGCGCATCGGCCCAGTTCGAATCCCGCTTTCTGTATCTGGTGACGCGGGAGGCGGTTCAAATTGCGCGCCTCAGGCCGCGCGGCACGGCCCAGCAATTGCGCCAATCCATCGCGGTGCTGACGGCGGCGCTCGCCTTCCGTGGCGGCGGCTCCCTTGGAAACGATGCACTGGCGCGGACGGCTTCGCTCATCGCTTCGGTCATCCTGCCCGATGGCGGGCCCGCCGATCGCAGCCCCAAGTCGCTGCTTGATCTCCTCGCCGATCTGGTCCCGCTCCGCGCCGCCATGGAAGCCCAGCGCATTGCCATTCCACAAGGCCTCAATGCGGCGATGGAGCGCGCCATTCCAATGCTGCGCATGCTGTGTCACGGCGATGAGGGACTAGCGGTGTTCCACGGTGTCGAACACACCAGTGCCGCCATAGTGCGCGCCATCTTCGAACATGATGTGGTGCAGGGCAGCCCGCTCTCCCACGCCGCCCAGTCCGGCTATTGCCGCATGAGCCAGGGCCAGTCCATCGTCATCGCCGATTGCGGGGCGCCGGCGATTTGCGACAGCGCGCTGGCATTCGAATTTTCCGATGGCCCACAACGCATCGTGGGGTCCTGCGGCGTTCCAGCCAATGCTTCGCCCGCATGGCAGGCGGCGGCGCGCACACCCGCCGCCCATTCGACGCTGCGCCTGGATAACGAAAGCATTAAAAACTCCAAACCGGTGTTCTCGCGCAAGACAACTCGCGAGCCGGCAAGTCCCGTCACGGCGGAACTTTTCGATCTGCCGCAAGGCACTCTGGTCAAGGCACGGAGTGCTGTGCACTCGGCATCTGGACTTATCCATCATCGCGAAATCTTTCTTGCCTCAGGAGGCCACGATCTTCGTGGCGAAGACTCTATCGAGCGTTCCGGAGCGGATCGGCCAGCGAATTTCATCATCCGCTTTCATCTCCATCCCGCTATCAAGGCATCCGCCAATCGCAAGGGTGCCGCCATCATACTTCTGCTTCCCAACAAGGAGGCCTGGCAGTTTTCGGCAAGGGGCGGAGCCATGATGCTGGAAGAAAGCATCTATCTCGCGAGCGGTGCTGGCCCCAGGCACAGCTGGCAAATCGTCGTTCGCGGCGCGGCGCAGGCTTCCGCCCGGATCAATTGGGCGTTCCGGAAACTCGAGCGGCAGGCCCGCCATAACGGCGCAACAGGGGCGGCACCGCAGCTTCCTTTCTGATGGCATCGCGTGAAAGTCGTGCTATGGCCCAAACGCATTCAAGGGGACGTTTATGCCGAGGCCCATTCGCCGCGCGCTCATTTCGGTTTCGGACAAGACGGGGCTTGCCGATTTCGCGCGGGGGCTCGCGGCCCAGGGCGTCGAGTTGCTTTCAACCGGCGGCACAGCCAAGGCGCTGACCGAGGCAGGCCTTGCGGTGATCGACGTGGCGACGGTCACGGGGTTTCCCGAGATCATGGACGGCCGCGTCAAGACATTGCATCCGAAAATCCATGGCGGGCTTCTGGCGATGCGCGGCAATGCCGGGCACGAGGCGGCACAGGTGAAGCATGGCATCGGCAATATCGACCTTCTTGCCGTTACTCTTTACCCGTTCGAGGAAACCGCCGCGCGACAGGCAAGTTGGGAGGAAACCATCGAGACCATCGACGTGGGTGGCCCGGCGATGATCAGGGCCGCCGCCAAGAACCATGATGGCGTCACCGTCATCGTCGATCCGGACGACTACGCAATCGTGCTTGCCGAAATGGCGGCCCATGGCGGGGCGGCGACCCGCGAGACGAGGCGGCGCCTTGCTGCCAAGGCCTTCGGCCGCACCGCCGCCTATGACGCGGCGATCTCGCAATGGTTCGGGCGTGAACTGAACGATCCGCTGCCGGCATACTTTGCCATCGGTGGACGGCGCATGCAGACCTTGCGCTACGGCGAAAATCCCCATCAGCAAGCCGCCCTATATGCGAGTCCCGAAGATCGCGCCGGTGTAACGAACGCCCGCCAGTTGCAGGGCAAGGAACTCTCCTACAACAATCTCAACGACACGGACGCGGCGCTCGAGTGCCTGGCGGAATTCAACACAAAGGACGAAGCGGCCTGCGTCATCGTCAAGCATGCCAACCCTTGCGGGGTTGCGATTGGCACTTCGCTTGTAGACGCTTACCGAAAGGCGTTGCGCTGCGATCCGGTAAGCGCCTTCGGCGGCATCGTGGCTCTCAACCGCAAGCTCGATGGGGTGACGGCGAAGGAAATCGTAGCGCTTTTCACCGAGGTGATCGTGGCTCCGGGCGCCGATGAGGACGCCATCGCCGTGTGCGCGGCGAAAAAGAACCTGCGGCTTCTGGTGATACAGTCCCTGCCCCAGCCCGATGCAGGCGGACTTGACGTGAAAACGATTGCCGGCGGATTGCTGGTGCAGACGAGGGACGGCGGCAACATCGATCGCGTCGATCTCAAAACCGTCACGCGCCGGAAACCGACGGAACGGGAATTCGACGATCTCCGCTTTGCCTTTCGCGTGGCGAAGCATGTCAAATCCAATGCCATCGTCTATGCCAGGGATGGCGCCACCGTCGGCATAGGCGCTGGCCAGATGTCGCGCGTCGATGCCGTCCGTATCGCCCAGCGCAAGAGCGCGGATGCGGGGCTTGCGGAAACCTTGCTGAAGGGATCGGTTGTCGCTTCCGATGCTTTCTTTCCGTTTGCCGACGGCGTTCTGCAAGCGGCGGAGGCTGGAGCCACGGCGGTGATCCAGCCCGGCGGCTCCATCAAGGATGATGAAATTATCAAGGCGGCGGACGAGGCGGGGCTTGCCATGGTCTTCACCGGTATTCGCCACTTCCGCCATTAAGTATTTCAGATTTGCAGCAAGGAGAGAGTCATGCTGGTCACCACCACGAACACCGTCGAAGGCAGGAAGATCGTCGAATACATGGGGCTGGTTGCCGGCGAAGCGATACTCGGCGCCAATCTGTTTCGCGATCTCTTCGCTTCGATCCGCGACATCGTTGGCGGGCGGTCCGGGGCCTATGAAAAGGTGCTGAGCGACGCGCGCCAGACGGCGGTGGCCGAGCTTACCGACAAGGCCGAGCGTCTGGGCGCCAATGCCGTCGTCGGAGTGGATATCGACTATGAGACCATCGGAGGTTCCGGCAGCATGCTGATGGTGTCGGTTTCAGGAACCGCGGTCAGACTCGAATAGCTACTGCGGCGCGGGTTCGTAGCCGGGCCCCACCACGAGTGGGCCTTTAGGCAGCGCTGACTGGTCGACGTCCGTCTTGAACGATGTTTCATACTTGGCGATTTCAACGCCCGACGTTCCGTCGAGGATGCGCAGACTCGCCTTATAGGGATGGCCCTTGACGATGCCCTGGAGATCGCCCGTCTGGAAAACATATTGCAGCTGGCCGGAACGTGACGGCCGCTCAACCACCTGCTCGGGTCCCCAGGGCACTTCGAATCGTGCTTCGAGCTTGCTCCCCTCCGGCAGCGGTTTTTTCTGGCGAACCACGAAACCATAGTAATGATTGGCGGTGCGATAGTTGAAGATGAAACCGCCGCCCACGAATTCGACATAGGGTTTGGCGGTGTCGTCCTCGCAGCCCGCCACCAGGATGGTGACGCCCAACGCCATGATCAGTCCGAGCCGTCTTATGATGGTCATGCTTCACTCTCGCGGCGATAGGGGCTGCCGAGCAGCCCTTCGGGTTTCAGAACCAGGATGAGGATGATGATACCAAATGCCGCGACATCGCGGTAGGCCATGGGCATGGAGGCGGTCCAGGCTGTTTCCAGCGCCGCCAGAAAAATGCCGCCGGCAATGGCGCCGCCGATGGTGCCGAAGCCGCCGATGATGGCGGCGAACATGGCCTTGAAGCCCAGCACCAGTCCCATGGAAAAACTGACGCCGCCATAGGCAACCGCTACAATCCAGCCGGAGATGCTGGCAAGCAGGCTTGCCATGACGAAGGACCATTGGAATACGGCCCTGGTGTTGACACCCGACAATTGCGCCAGCAGCGGGTTTTGCGCCGTGGCCCGCCACAGGCGGCCCGCCGCTGAATATCGCATCCCCAGCAGAAGAGCCGCCAGCGCCGAGGCGGCGGCGGCGATCACGGCGATCTGCGTATAGCCGATTTGAACCGGGAAGGCGCCACCCACAAGATCGATGCCATTGCCGAACAGGGGCGACAGCCACTGGTCGCGGGCACCCGATTGCAGACGCATGACCTCCTGCAGGACGATGGACAAGCCGATGGAGGCAATCATCACGGCCTGGCTCGGCGCTCGCATGATGGGCGCAAACACCAGGGCGTGGCTGGCGCTGCCAAGGGCTGCCGCAGTGGCCATGGCCGCCACCAGCGCCACAGCCATGACCGCCACGCCTTCGTTGCCGGAGAGAAGCGTCCAAAGTGCTGCATAGACCGCGGCGAAAGAGCCGTAGGTGGCAAAATCGCCGAAGGATAAGATGATCCTGTTGGTGATGCCCTGCAACAGGGCGTAGGCCGAGGCCAGCGTCACATAGAGGCACGCCAGTGCAAGGGCATTGAGGCCCTGTTGCAGCCAATAGGCGGGAATAAGGTCAAAGACTGGCAAGACGAAAAATCAATAAAGTCCGCGCAGCAAACGGTCAATATAGTCGCGCTCCAGTTTCGGCGCCTGCTGTTCGCCGGCGCGCGCGCGCAGCATATCAAGAATTTCCCGAGCCCGGCGAATCGCCAGTTCCGTCGGCAGCATGTCGGCGTCGGGACCCCTATCCTCGCCGTGATAGGGCATGGGCCGGC
>JACMJT010000021.1 GCA_014380505.1 Hyphomicrobiales bacterium
AGTCGCGGCGAAGATTACGATAACCCCCACCGCGCCGGGTTTGACCGAGACGCGGTCGGTACGCGGTTCCGGCTTTGCCGCCGGCACCGCGAAATGCATGATAACTGCCGGTACCAGCCAGTTGATCAGCGATGGCAGGAACAGCACGAAAAACTCCCAGAACGTAAGCTTGCCCTTCTGCCAAACCATTAGCGTGGTGATGTCGCCGAACGGCGAAAAGGCACCGCCCGCATTTGCCGCCACCACGATCGAGATGCAGCCCAATGCCATGAAACGGGGCGAGCGGGCGCCGACCGCCATGACCACCGCACCCATGACCAGCGCTGTTGTCAGATTATCGAGAATGCTGGAAAGGAAGAACGCGAGAGTGCCGGTAAACCAGAAGAGCTGACGGTAGGAAAGTCCCCTGTTGACAAGCTTGGCCCGCAGCACCTCGAAAACCCGGCGTTCCTCGAGCGTGTTCACGTATGTTATGGCGACAAGCAAGAACAGGAATAGCTCGGCATATTCCTCGATGATTTGCACCGCGTGTTCATGGGCTTCGGCGCTGCGGCCGGCCTGCACGTAGGCGAAGCCGATCAGAACCCAAATCAAGCCCGCCGCCACCACGACGGGCTTCGATTTCCGCAGTTCCGTGGTTTCTTCGAAAACGACGCAGACATAGGCGCCGATAAAGATGGCGAGCGAGAGATATCCGGCCCAATGGGACGTGAGGTCCATGGCTATACCGTCCGCAGATACCATTCGAAGTCGCGTGCCGTGGGTTCGGCGTAGAAGCGGTCGGCCTCCACTTCCTTCAGCGTGCAATAGGTATCGATGAATTCCTTGCCGAAATACTCCTTGAGAATGGAGGCTTTCCAAAAGGCATCAATCGCATCGAACCAATTGCCTGGGATGTACTTTGCGCGCTTCTCGTAGCCGTTGCCGGTGACGGGATTGCCAGGATCGGCCTCCTCGGTGATGCCATGGTGCATGCCCGCGAGGATGGCCGCCATGACGAGGTAGGGATTGGCATCGGCACCGGCGGGCCGGTGCTCGATATGGCAGGCGCTGGCGGCGCCCACCGGTATGCGCAAGGACACGGTGCGATTTTTGATGCCCCAACTGGCCGATACCGGCGCATAGGAGTTGCGGCGGAAGCGGCGGTAGGAATTGCCGTTGGGCGCGAAAATCAGCATTGATTCCGCCATCGCCGCCTTGAGGCCCCCAACTGCATGGAGGAGAAGCCGGTTTTCTCTTGGATCTTCGGCGGCAAACAGATTATTTCCCTGCTCGCCATTCAGACTCACATGCACGTGCATGCCGGAGCCCGACCATTGCGAATAGGGTTTGGCCATGAAGGTTGCGGCGAGCCCGTGCTTTTCGGCGACCGCCTTGATCAGGCGCTTCAGCAGGATCGCTTCATCGCAGGCCTTGAGCACATCGGCGCGGTGGCGCAGCACGATCTCCATCTGGCCGGGCGAATATTCCGAGATAAGCGTTTTGGCGGGAAGCCCCTGGGCCTCGCAATAGGCATACAGGTCCTGGAAGAAAGGCTGGAAGTCATCGAGGTCCTGCAGGCAATAGGCCTGATAATGCTGCGGCCGGGACTCGTTGATCAAGGATTTCGGTGCCATGGGCTTGCCCGCCATGGCGGACGCTCGGTCCATCAGATAAAATTCAAGTTCAACCGCGCCCACGGGTGTCATGTTCAATTCACCGGTGAAGCGGTTCACGATCTTTTCAAGTATGCTGCGCGGATCAAAAAAATGCGGGGTTCCGTCGAGGTCGCGGATCGACGCCACATATTGGGCCGCCGGTTCCTCCGTCCAGGGAATGCGGACAAGGCTGCCGGGCACCGGCCACATCAGCATGTCGCGGTCGCCTTCGTCGAAAACCAGACCGGTTTCGGGAACGTCTTGCCCGGTCACGTCCAGGACCAATGCTGAAATCGGCATGAACCGGCCATCCCGCCAGGCAGCGACTGCCTCGTCACGGCGCAAAATCTTTCCCCGCGCCACGCCGCAGATGTCGGTCCATATTACATGGACGCTTTTGATGTCGTGATTGGCATCGAGAAAGGCGGCCGCTTCAGCGTCGCTCTGGGGAAATACGAGGGCCATGATATCCTTCTGTTAAATTGGTGTTGCGATTGTCCTAGCACGGTCAATGGGGACCGCCACACCCCCCATGGATTTACGGTCCGGAATCTGATTTAGGATGCTCCGCCGCGATGGAGGAGCACGCCATGGGCCGCATTGTCTATGTGAACGGGGAGTATCTCCCCGAGGAACAGGGAAAAATTTCCATCTTCGACCGCGGCTTCCTGTTCGCGGACGGGGTCTACGAGGTAACCGCCGTGGTGGACGGCAAGCTCGTGGACTATGGCCCGCACATGGAGCGGCTTGAACGCTCGCTTGGCGAAATCAGGCTTGCATGGCCGTGCAGCAAGGAAGAACTCAAGGCGATGCACCTTGAGATGATCAGGCGGAACAGCCTCAAGGAGGGGTGGATCTACATGCAGATCACCCGGGGCGCCGCCGACCGCGATTTCAAATTCCCGAAAGACGCAAAACCAACGCTTGTCGCTTTCACGCAGACCGGCGCTCTTGTCGATAATCCGAATGCGGCAAGGGGTGTAAAAGTCATCACCGTGCCGGATATCCGCTGGACCCGGCGCGACATCAAATCCGTCATGCTGCTCGCTCCCGCCCTTGGCAAGCAGGCAGCCCACGAGGCAGGCGCCTTCGAGGCGTGGATGATAGAAGATGGGTTTGTCACCGAAGGGACCTCGTCCAACGCCTATATCGTCAGGGATGGGAAAGTTATCACTCGCGGGCTTTCCCACAGTATCCTCGCGGGCTGCACCAGACGCTCGCTGTTCCGGCTGGCGAAGGAACACGGTGTCATGATTGAGGAACGCTCGTTTACCCCCGACGAAGCCTATGGGGCGGATGAAGCGTTTCTGACGAGTGCTTCCAACTTCGTTCTGCCGATTACTGAAATTGACGGAAACCGAATTGGTGGCGGACAGCCGGGACCGGTGACGCGGAAACTCAGGGAGATTTTTCTGGAGGAGGCTACCGCTGGCTCTTCCGCCAGTTCGGATTGATCCATGGTTCCTGATTCGATGGCGGCAGGGGATCGCGGCCAAGGATGTGGTCGGAGGCTTTCTCACCAATCATAAGCGTGGGGGCGTTGAGGTTGCCGTTGGTGACCTGTGGCATGATCGAGGAGTCGGCCACGCGCAAAGCTTCGAGGCCAATGACCCTGCATTCGTGATCGACCACGGCCATGGGATCGGAAGGTTGCCCCATCTTGCAGGTGCCGCAAGGGTGAAAGGCGCTCTCGCAATGCTGCCGGATGAAGCTGTCGATCTGCTCGTCGGTTTCGACATCCTTGCCCGGCTGGATCTCAGCCCCGGCATATTTCGCCATGGCGGGCTGCCCGAACAATTCACGCGCCAGCCGTATGCAGGCACGGAATTCCCGCCAGTCGTCGGGGTGCGACATGTAATTGAACAGGATCTTTGGATTTTCCTTGGGGTTGTTGCTGCGCGCACGGACATGTCCGCGTGATTTGGTGCGCATGGGCCCCACATGGGCCTGGAAGCCATGGCTGGGGAAGGCGGCCCTGCCATCATAGCGCATGGCGGCGGGCAGGAAATGAAACTGGATATCCGGGTACTCGACGCCGGCTTTTGACCTGATGAAGCCGCAGGATTCGAAATGGTTGGTGGCGCCCAGGCCTGTGCCGAACAGCAGCCACTCGAGTCCGATCATTCCCTTGGAAAACAGATTGAGCTTCGAATAGAGCGTCACCGGCTCCTTCGACATGAGCTGGAAATAGATTTCCAGATGGTCGTGAAGGTTTTCGCCGACGCCGGGAAGCGGGTGCTTTACCTCGATACCTGCTTCCGCCAATGCCGCGGGTGGTCCAATGCCGGAGAGTTGCAGCAGTTTGGGAGAATTGATGCTTGATGCCGCGATCACCACTTCGCGGCGGGCACGGGCGGTCATGATTTCGCCGCCCACGTCATATTCGACGCCGGTGGCGCGCTTTCCTTCAAGCAGGATACGGCGGGCGAAGGCATAGGTCACGACCTTGACGTTGCCACGCTTCAGCGCCGGCCGCAGGTAGGCATTGGCGGCGGACCAGCGCACGCCCCGATGCACGGTCATTTCCATGGCCCCAAAACCTTCCTGCTGGTGGCCGTTGTAATCCTGGGTCACCGGGTAGCCGGCCTGGCGGCCAGCCTCGATGAATGCCTGATACAGCGGATTGCGGCTGGGACCGCGCTTGACGTGCATTGGCCCTGACGTGCCGCGCCAGTCCTCTTCGCCGCCGTGGGAGTTTTCCATACGCTTGAAATAGGGTTGCACATGGCGGAATCCCCAGCCCTTGGCGCCCATCTCTTCCCAAGTATCGAAATCCCTGGCGTGGCCGCGCACATAAACCATGCCGTTGATGGAGGACGATCCACCCAAGACCTTGCCGCGCGGCGTCGCCAGACGCCTGCCGCCGAGGTGGGGCTCGGGCTCCGTCTCGAACCCCCAGTTATAGAGGTTCATGTTCATGGGGTACGAGAGTGCTGAAGGCATCTGGATGAAGGGTCCCCAGTCGCTGCCCCCGAATTCGAGAACCAGCACTGAGTTACGCCCGTCCTCCGACAGGCGGTGCGCGAGAACCGAACCCGCCGAGCCGGAACCGACGATGATGAAGTCGAAGATATCGTTCCCGGTCATTGCACACACGCCTCCCTCACGCTGGTAAACAGCACGACTGGGTGCCTCTGTCCTTTGGCGGGAGCGGCAAATTCAAGCCTGCGGGCGTCATGGCGCCAGTATATATGCCTCTTCCGCCGTCCCAATGGGTGTTGTAACGAAACGTGGTACGCCGCAGACAGATGCTTCGTTTATTGGAGGAGGGATATTTTCGCATGGGGGGTGCCCTTCTCAAGGGCGAAGAAGGCCCGGCCATTCTGGTGAATGAGCAAGGCCGGTCGCCTTATATCCTGATCTGTGAACACGCCTCCAATCGCCTGCCAAAGGCGCTGGGCAGCCTGGGTCTAACAGCGTCGGATTTACAGCGGCATATCGCCTGGGACATTGGCGCTGAAAACGTGGCGCGCGTCCTGTCGCGGCTGATCGATGCACCGCTCATTTTACAACGCTATTCGCGTCTTGCCTATGATTGCAACCGGCCGCTCGAAGCGCCGGATGCCATACCTGGGATCAGCGAGACTACGCCCATTCCCGGCAACATGAACTTAACGTCCGCCGACAAACTGGCGCGTGCGCAGGAAATTTGTCGGCCATTTCATGCCGCCGTCGCCGGCGTTCTCGATGGTCGCGCGGCGGAGGGTATCAAATCCCTGGTGATTTCGATCCACAGCTTTACGCCCGTCTACAAGGGCAAAAGCCGCAAAGTGGAACTGGGCATCCTGCATGACCGCGACGCCAGCTTCTCGTCGATGCTGATCAAGCGTTTTTCCAAAGTGGATGCACGCCTCAACGAACCCTATGGGCCGAAAGACGGTGTGCTGCATACACTGAACCTGCATGCGGCACCGCGCGGTCTTAAGCATGCGATGTTAGAAATTCGCAACGACCTCATTGCAAGCGAACGCGGGCAACAGGAGTGGGCGCAACGGATTTCCGTTCCACTCATTCAGGCCGCCGCAGCCTTATCAGGGAGATGAAAATGTCTACCGGCATGCTGACTCTGGGAGATTTGAAGAAAGAAGTGGTCGCGGGAACCATCGACACGGTCGTGGCTGCCATGGTGGACATGCAGGGCCGCCTCATCGGCAAACGGTTTCACGCACAGTTTTTCGTAGATGGCGGATATGAGGAGACCCACGGATGCAATTATCTGCTCGGCGTCGACATCGCGATGGAGCCGGTGCCGGGCTACAAAGCGACGAGCTGGGAAAAGGGCTACGGCGATTTCGTCATCAAGCCCGACATGGCAACCCTCAGGCGCACGCCCTGGCTGCCGGGAACGGCGCTGGTGATCTGCGATGTTCTCGATCATCACAGCCATGAAGACGTGCCCCATAGCCCGCGCGCCATCCTGAAGAAACAGCTCAAGCGGCTCGAGGCGATGAAGATGAAAGCCTACATGGCCTCGGAGCTGGAATTCTTCCTGTTCGACGACAGCTATGAGATTGCCCACCGGAAAGGTTACCGCGATCTCAAGACGTCGGGTTATTACATCGAGGATTACCACATCCTGCAAACGACGAAGGAAGAAGGCGTGATGCGCGCCATTCGCAATGGCCTAGCGGGCGCTGGAATTCCGGTTGAAAATTCCAAGGGCGAATGGGGCCCGGGCCAGGAAGAGATCAACGTCAAATACGCCGAAGCCCTTGAGATGGCCGATCGCCATGCGATCATCAAGAACGGTTGCAAGGAAATCGCCTACGGCCTCGGCAAGGCTATTACCTTCATGGCCAAGTGGGACTATGGCATGGCCGGAAATTCCTCCCATGTACATCAATCGCTATGGAGCGCCGATGGCAAGACGCCATTGTTTCAAGACAAGGCCGGGGAACACGGCATGTCGGAGTTGATGAAGCATTATCTCGGGGGGCAACTCGAACATTCGGGTGAGATCACCTACTTCCTCGCGCCCTACATCAACTCCTACAAGCGCTTCATGGCGGGAACCTTTGCGCCGACGCGCTCCATCTGGAGTTTCGACAACCGCACGGCGGGTTTCCGCCTGTGCGGCGCCGGCAGCAAGGCTATCCGCGTCGAATGCCGAGTCGGCGGTGCCGATCTCAACCCCTATCTGGCCTTCGCAGCACTTCTGGCGGCGGGCCTTGATGGCATCGAGAAGAAGATGAAGCTCGAGCCGGTGTTCTCCGGCGATGCCTACGACACGTCGAAGAAACTCCGCGAGATCCCCAAGACCTTGCGCGACGCCACCGAGCGGCTCGACAAATCGGGCTTCCTGCGCGGAGCGTTCGGCGACGATGTTGTCGATCATTATGTTCACACCGCCCAGTGGGAACAATTCGAATATGACCGGCGCATTGTCGATCTCGATCTGAAGCGCGGCTTCGAGCAATATTGAGAATATAGGAGACGGCATGACCATTCCGAACCGCAATTTCAACTATCCCACCGCGCTCAAATATGGCGCTGGGCGCATCGGAGAGCTTGCCGATCACTGTAAAGCCAACGGCATCGAGCGGCCGCTCTTCGTCACCGATCCCGGCCTTGCCGCCATGCCGATGGTGAAGGAGATCGTGGCGGATGTGAAGCGCGCGGGTCTTGCCATCGAAGTATTTTCGGAGGTGCGGCCCAATCCGGCCGAGGCCAATATCATCAGCGGGGTGAAGGCATTCAAGGCTGGGAACCATGATGGCGTCATCGCCTTCGGCGGCGGCTCCGGTCTCGATGTGGGCAAGATGGTGGCGCTGATGCATGGCCAGAGCCAGAATCTTTCGGTGTTCGAACTGGAAGATATCGGCGACTGGTGGAGCAGGGCCGACGCTTCCAAGATTTCGCCCATCATCGCGGTGCCGACGACGGCTGGCACCGGCTCCGAGGTCGGCCGCGCGGGCGTCGTCACCCATCCGGTCACCCATGAGAAGAAGATCATCTTCCATCCGGCGATCATGCCGAAGGTGGCGATTCTCGATCCGGAGCTGACGGTAGGCCTGCCGCCGAAGCTAACGGCGGCGACCGGGATGGATGCACTCGCCCATTGTCTCGAAGCCTATTGCGCGCCCTTCTATCATCCGCTGTCGGCGGGCATCGGTCTTGAAGGCATGCGGCTGGTGAAGGATAATCTCGCCAAGGCCGTGAAGAAGGGCACGAACCTCGATGCGCGCGGCAATATGCTGGTGGCCTCCGCCATGGGAGCCACCGCCTTCCAGCGGGGTCTTGGCGCCATTCACGCGCTCTCCCATCCCTTTGGCGGACTCTATGATGCGCACCACGGTCTGTTGAACGGCATCGTCATGCCCTATGTGGTGAAGGCGAACCGCCGCAAGATCGAGAAGGATATCGAGCGGGCCGCCGCCTATCTTGGCATCAAGGGCGGCTTCAATGGTTTCCTCAAGTGGATATTGGCGCTCCGAAAGGAAATCGGCATTCCGCACAAGCTCTCCGATATCGGCATCGATACCAAGCGGCTCGAGGAAGTGGCAGCCATGGCGATCAAGGATCCTTCGGCCGGCGGCAATCCGATCCCGTTCACCGAGAAACAATACAAGACTTTGGCGAAGAAGTGCGTGACGGGGGATTTGTAAGCTAGTCGCTGGCGGAAGGCTCAACGATCACCTCAATCTCGATTTCTCCGGCATTGAGGAATTCGAGAACGATCTTGAAACTGTCACCTTGGTTGAGAGGCTTGTTCAGGCCAATGAGACGGAGATGGCGCGCCGAGGGCCGCATGGCAGCGGGTTTGCCCGGCTCTAGCGTGATCGACTTCAGGGCTGCTTCGCCGTAACGGTTATTCTCCCGCAGTTCAATCAGGCTACAGATTTCCGAACGGGCGGCGATGAGTTCGTCTGGGGTGGTGCCGTTATTTACGATTGGAAAGAACACCTGTCCATCGGCCTGTTGTGATGGCGGTGCCCAGCTATGGCCGATGGCTATGTGTCCGAGTTTGGTGGAATGGGCCTGGACGGTGGCTGGCGCCAACAGTGCAATGAGAAAGCTACGTCGTTTCATTTGGGCGATAGTAGCCGAATTGCCGGAGGCCACACCCTGTGGCATGTTGTTCCGCGATGCCAAAGGTTTTCTTCACGACGAACCTGCGACGTCACGTGGATTGCCCTACCGTCGAGGCGGCAGGCGCCACGGTGCGCGAGGTGTTGGACAATGTCTTTGCCGCGAACGCGCGGGTACGCGGCTATGTGCTGGACGATCAGGCGGCACTTCGCAAGCACATGACGGTCATTGTGGATGGCCACAGTCTGCGTGATCGAGTTCGCTTAAGCGATGCCGTAGCCGCAACCAGTGAAATTTATATTTTGCAGGCTCTGTCCGGGGGTTAGAATAATAACCATGAGCAATGAAATTCTTGTTTCCACACGTAAAGGTCTGTTCACGCTGGGGCGCGGCGCCAAGGGTTGGTCCGTTCAGCATGTGGATTTTCTCGCCGACAATGTGACGCTGGCGCTGCACGACCGCCGCGATGGCTGGTCCTATGCAGCGCTCAATCACGGGCACTTCGGCGTAAAGCTGCACCGCAAACCCGTGGGCGGCGCCTGGGAAGAGTGCACAGCGCCGGCCTATCCTGAAAAACCCGAAGGCTTTGTCGATCTCGATGGCTGGGGAAAGCCCGTGAACTGGAGCACCCAGTTGATTTGGGCGCTGGAAACCGGCGGGCCGGACGAGCCCGGCTATCTGTGGTGCGGCACCTTGCCGGGCGGCCTGTTCCGGTCGTGTGACAAGGGTTCAGGCTGGGAGCTGATCCGCTCCCTGTGGGATCATCCGGGGCGTAACAAATGGATGGGCGGCGGCGCCGATCTGCCGGGAATCCACTCGATTTGCGTCGATCCGCGCTCGTCGAAAACCGTGCGCCTGGGCGTCTCCTGCGGCGGCGTGTGGGTGACCCATGATGGCGGGGCGACATGGGCCTGCAAGGCCGATGGCATGCATTACGATCACATGCCGGAGGGCCAGGCCGACGATCCGGGCACCCAGGACCCGCATATGCTGGTGCAATGCCAAGGCGCCCCTGATCGCCTGTGGGTGCAGCACCATTGCGGTATTTTTGTTTCGAGCGATGCCTCCAAAAGCTGGCAGGAAATCAAGAATGTTCCGCCTTCGTCATTCGGTTTCGGCGTTGTGGTTCATCCGCGCGACCCCGATACGGCGTGGTTTGTGCCGGGGATCAAGGATGAAAAACGGATTCCCGTGGACGGCAAACTGGTGGTGACGCGCACCCGCGACGGCGGCAAGAGCTTCGACGTGCTGCGCAACGGTCTGCCGCAGGAGCATTCCTACGATCTGGTATTCCGCCATGCCCTGGCAATTGATGAAAGCGGTGACCGGCTGGCCTTCGGCTCGACCACGGGCGGGGTGTGGGTGAGCGAGGACCAAGGCGATCACTGGAGCTGTGTCAGCCATACGCTACCGCCGGTCCATGCGATACGGTTTGCGTAAGCCTCGCTTTGCGGCGATCCGCTTCAAGGCGGCGGCTCTACATCATCGTGTTGGTTTAACCGAGCGAGCCGAGGAACAGGATGACGCCAAGGCCGGCAATCGCCGCACCGCCACTCAGGCGCAAACCGAACACCGTCCAATCGAGCCAGCGATCATCCTTCGCCGCCATTTTCAGGGCGAGCGTCTTGGAATAGACGGCGATGGCGGCGATCACCGAGACGGTGAGAAAGGTGCCGGCCGCCATGGCGAAGGTGGAAGCTATACCCGCCCAGTAAAGGCCAAGCGAATTGGCGGCGATCAGCACGGCTATGGCGCCGGTGCAGGGCCGGATGCCCACGGCGAAGGCCAACGAAAAGGCCGTGGCGAGCGACCAGTCGCCTTTCAACTGCTTGGCTTCGGGCAAATGGCCGTGGCCGCAGGTTTCGTCATGGTGGTGTTCGTGATGATGCTTATGATCGTGGCCGTGCCTGTGGGCAGGGGAGCGGAAGGCTGTCCATAAGAGGTAAAGGCCCATTGCACCAACCATCGCCCAGCTGGCGCTCTCAAAAAAACCTTCGACGTTCCGCGCCGCCGCCCCCACGCTGGCGACGATGAGCAGCAGGACACTGACTATAAGGATGGCACTGAGCGCCTGGATGAGCGCGCTCAAGAACGAGATGACTACGCCGCGCCGCAATTCGTTCTCCGTCGCCAGCAGCCAGGCGGAAATCACCGCCTTGCCGTGGCCGGGGCCTGCCGCGTGAAACACTCCATAACCGAAACTGAGCAGCATCAAGGTCGAGGCGGCGGCAAGCGGCGCGCCGGCTTTGATCCGGCTTAGCGCGCCCTTCAAGTAACCATAGAATGTTTGTTGCTGTAGGCGGGCCCACAGGACGGGGTCTTCCCAGAAGGACACCATCTCAAGCGTGCCATCGGCATTGCGCGGCTGTACCAGCAGTTTCTTTTTGTCGATCGTCACCTGGGGCGCCGTCTCGCTTGCCGTCTGCGCGGCCACGGGGGCAATCAGCAGCCCGATCAGGACGAACACGGCGAGCAGGCCACGAACAAATTGCGTCACGGGCCGCATGCGATCGAAACCGGCTGGGCGAACATGGCGCCGAAGTCCTCGCTGGTCTCAGGCTGCCAATCCTTCCCCTTGGCGGAGAGCATGGTGCGGGTTTGTTCCAGCTCGGCATCGGTGGGCAGGGGCTTCACGAGAAGCTTGCAAGTGGCCGGCATGCTGCCGATGACCGTCACCGGATCATTCGTCTCATAATCCATGGCGATGTAGAAATCGGGATCATAGATCTTCACCGCAAACTCCCCCTTGCGGGGGTCCACGGGCGTCTTCAGCGGCACATGGAAATTCAAGGCGAGCTTGCCATTGCTCCAGACTTGGCCATACTCCGTCACCTCGCCGATCTCCTGTTTTTCGCCGGCAAGGCGCATGACGGTGAAGAACCCATAATCCTTCAAATTGGCAATGTTCTCCTTGGCGAGGGGTGCGAGTTCATCCTCGCTGTAGACGCCATCGCCGTTGGTATCGAGGCCGTCGAGCGCCACCTGGGCGTAACCATCGTCGAAGGACCAATTGAGATTGACGCCCTTGATAAGGCCATCGTTGGTGAAAACCACGCTCGAGCGCATGGCAATCCAGACATGGGGATGAGCGAGGGCAGGAGCGGCCCAAGCCGATGCCAGAAGAACAGCCAATGCAAAAACTCCGGTGCGGTGTGCCGCCATATCCATCTCTCCGACTCGATGGGTGGGAATGATGGGTCAATGCGGCGAAAAAGTGAAGTGAAGGTTCAGCCCTTGAGGCAGGATTTCAGGCTTGCCGCGAGATTGAGTAAAAGTTGCCGGTAGGCTCCGGGGCCCGGTTCGAGGTCGGCGCCCAAGGGATCGAGCACGCTCGTTCGGGCGCTGCTGCCCTCAATCACCGTATCGGGGAATTTCGAGTCAAACTGCGGCTCGCGGAACACACAAACGGCTCCCGTCGCCGCGAGCTTGCCGCGAATCTCTTTGAGGCGCTGCGCCGACGGTGAGGCCGCCGAAATATCCGCAATGGAGCCCACGGCGCGGAGGCCGAAACGATTCTCGAAATACTGGTAAGCATCGTGGAAGACGATGAACGGTGTGTCCTTCACGATTGCGAGATTTGTGGAGATTTCCGCCGACGCCGCATCGAGGTCCGAGGCAAAGCGCCGGGCGTTCGCAAGGTAGGCTCCGGCATTGGCAGGATCGGCCTTGCCAAGTTCGATGGCAACGGCGTTCGCCATTGCCTTGGCGTTCTCGGGGTCAAGCCAGACATGGGGGTCGAAGGCAAGCACGCCTTCCGCATGATCGTCGTGCCCGGCTTCTTCTTCCTCATCGTGTTCGTGGGCTTCCCAGCCGCCGCCCTCGCGGACGCCAAGAGTCTTGACGCCCGAAGCCTCGGACAATTCGACGAAACTCTTGCCGCCAACAGCTTCGCTGCCGCCGATTTGCGCCAGTTTGGCTTCGAGGCCGTGGCCCACGATAAACACGAGATCGGCGCGGCCGAGTTCGGAAACCTGCGATGCTGTGAAACTTGCCGTGTGTTCGGACAAGCGGCCTGAGAGGAGAAGCTCAGGCTTGCCGGTCTCGCCCATCACGGCTGAGACGATGCTGTGCACCGGCATGATCGAGGCAATGACTTTGGGGCCAGCCATGGCGGGCGAGATGGCCAAAAGGGCCGCAAGTGAAAAGGCACTCATGCGCATTAGGTTCTCTCCATGTAATGTTATAATATAACATATCTGCTTTTTTAGGTCTGTCAACCATGCCGGAGACGTGACCGGGTGCGACCGATGGTTGAGTTGCGACAAACCCACCATGCTGTCAGTTAGGTTGCATGACTCTTGAGGTTTCCATTGGTGCCGCACTTCTCGCGGGTGTCATTAGCTTTCTAAGCCCGTGCGTCCTGCCGCTGGTGCCGCCCTATCTGTGCTTCATCACGGGAACATCGCTGGAAGAGCTGTCGCGGTCCCGGGACGAGGTCGCTCTGCAATGGCGGCGCACCATGCTCGTGGCGCTGCTGTTTGTTCTTGGCTTCACCACGGTCTTCGTGGCTTTGGGGGCGAGCGCTTCGGCCATCGGGCAGTTGCTGCAATCGCATATGACCCTTCTCGCTCAAATCGCCGGGGTGGTCATTATCCTCATGGGGTTGAACTTCCTCGGGGTGTTCAAGATCGGGCTGTTCAAGCGCGAAGTGCGCTATCACAGCGAGAGCCGGCCGGCGGGACTTCTCGGCGCCTATGCCATAGGCTTGGCTTTCGCCTTTGGCTGGACGCCGTGCATCGGCCCGGTGCTGGCGGCGATATTGTCGATTGCCGCGAGCGAGCAGGACGTGGCGAAGGGCGCGGGCCTTCTTGCGGTTTATTCGCTGGGGCTTGGCATTCCCTTCTTGCTGGCGGCGGCAGGGGTGGGAAGTTTTCTCGCCTTCCAGCAGCGCTTCCGCAGGCACCTGGTGACCGTCGAGCGGATCATGGGCGTGCTGCTGGTTCTCACCGGCATCATGTTTCTCACGGGCTCCATGCAGGCGTTTTCCTATTGGCTGATCGAGCAGTTCCCCTGGCTGGCTACAATCGGCTGATCATGATCGGCTTGCCGTGGGGAGTTTTCTGCGCGGCCTCGTCCCAGTCCTGGATGCAGCCTTTTCGCTCGATGGCGGTCATCAGGCCCTTGCGTTCGACGAGCAGTTCCAGAGCCGCGAGCCAGCATTCATAATAGCTTTCGTGCGGGTGGGCGGCTATTTCGGCACCAAGGGCTTCGGCCCATTCGCTTGAGGTGAAGTGACCTTTCTCTTGGAGCTTCACCGCCATGGCGAAAGCCTGCGCTTCCCACGGTTCACGAAAGACGGGTTCCTGATCAATGGGCTTCAAGGTAGGGCTCCCACAGGTCGATGTGCACGTGATCGCGGCCGTCCTTGCCCCACAATTCGCGGGCCGAAAATCGCACCGTGTAGAGCCATTGCGGATCGTCTCCCAATCCGTGGGCGGAGGAATCGGGGAATACATGGGTGCCATGAACCAGAATGATTTCGCCAACTTTCCCGCGGGCGTAGCGGGGCAGCCGCGTGTGATGCTCGGAATTAATGTTGCGGGCCTGAACGCGGTTACCGGCTTTGAAACGGGCTTGGGTATTGGAGAGCCGGCTGGCGGGGCCACCCTTGGCAAGGGTTGCTAGAACGAGCTCCGCCTTCAGCATGCGCTTCACCGGTTTGGCTGGAACCTGCACACGGCCGGATGCGACTTCGGCTTCGGTGACCAATCCCCGCTCTGTCATCAGCTTGATGAGCCCCTCAAGCCATATGGCGTAGTAGCTCGACGACCAGTAGGTGAGCGCGGGAATTTTTTCGCGGGCGTGGCGCGAAATGTCGATGTTCCACGATCCCGTAGCGCCCATGGCGATGGTGAAGGCGAGTACGCGGCGTTCCCAATCCGCATGGAATACTGGCTCGTCCGGTTCGGACACGACCGGGCCGAAGCCCATGTGGCCTCCCATGTCCTGTGGGCCGTTCATGCGGGTTCCTTGGCTAGCCCCGAGCCGATCATCGCGTCACGGGTGACCAGTTCCGCGAGGCGCTCTTCGCTCCAGCCGTCAGTCTCCGGGGGCCGCGCCGGGATGACGAGGTATCTCACTTCGGCGGTTGAGTCCCAGATGCGGACCTCCACATTCTCGGGAATGCTGACACCGAAATCAGCCAGCACGCCACGGGGATCGATGACGGCGCGGGAGCGATAGGGCATCGACTTGTACCACACGGGCGGCAGGCCGAGCACCGGCCACGGATAACAGGAGCACAGGGTGCAGACCACCATGTTGTGGACCTCCGGCGTATTGAAGAGGGCGACCATATGCTCACCCTGGCGGCCTTCGTAGCCCAGCGAGACGATGGCCGCCGTCGCGTCCTCTTTCAGCCAATTGGCGAATGAGGGATCTGTCCAGGCTTTCGCCACGACGCGCGCGCCATTGCGCGGGCCGATTTTGGTTTCATAGGTGTCGATCAGCACATCAAGGGCGGCGGAATCGACATAGCCCTTTTCCACCAGCAGCGATTCAAGCGCCTTCACACGGAGCGCAATGGGTGAAAGTTCCGATCCGCCGTGGTCATGGCCGTGACTGTCGTGGGGCATATTGTGTTTCCCTTGGTTGGGATTAGCATAGGCAGCAAAAGGCCTCGGGGGAAGCGCGGCGTGTGTCCTTCACGGCGCCGGGCCGGGACCGACGGTGACGACGCACGGATTGGGCTGCAGGAGGCTGGCGTTGCCCGCGGCGTCGCGCACCGCTCCGGCCAGCGTGGACTGCCCC
>JACMJT010000214.1 GCA_014380505.1 Hyphomicrobiales bacterium
GAGCTGAGGACGATGAATACTCTGGACTTCTTTCTCGTGCGGACCGCCATTCCGGAATGGCAGATCATCGGCAGGCTGGTCATTGCCCTGTTGCTGGGCGGGGCCATTGGCTTTGACCGCGAGGTTAAAAACCGTCCGGCAGGACTTCGCACCCATATGCTCATTGCGCTGGCGGCCGCGATTTTTTCAATTACCACGCTTGAGATTGTTGCCGGCATGGAGAAGACGGGACATGCGGCGGATCCCATCCGCGCTATCGAGGCGGTGACCGCCGGCGTAGCGTTTCTTGCAGCGGGCTCCATCATCCAGTCGCGGGCGCAGATCTCCGGCCTGACCACGGGGGCCAGCATGTGGCTGGCGGGCGCCATTGGCGTGGCCTGCGGATTTGGCTTTTTCTCGATCGCGGTTCTCGCGACGGCGCTTGCCCTCATCGTGCTGGTTTGGCTGCAGAGCCTGTCGGAGAAAATCAATCCAGCCGTATCACCTGTCGGCAAAAACGACGTCAAGCCGTAGCGACGGACTCCGTCTGGCAGACGTCGACCCACTCCGCACCAATTAATTCTGCCATGCGGACGGGATTGATGCGGAGCGCGCTGTTGGTTGAGCCCGCTGCGGGTACTACTTCATCAAAGGCTTTCAGCGAGACGTCGCAATAGACGGGCAATGCTGATGCGAGACCGAAGGGGCTTACGCCGCCCACCGGGTGTCCGGTCACGGCGAGGACTTCTTCGGCGCTAAGCATCCGTGCCTTGCCGCCGAAGGCGGCCCTGGCTTTTTTGTTGTCGAGCCTGGCATCGCCGCGGGTGACAACTACGAAATTCCGCTCGCCCACCCGGAGCGACAGGGTCTTGGCGATTTGGGCCGGGGTGACACCATGGCCTTGCGCGGCCAGGGCCACGGTGGCGCTACTGTTTTCCAGTTCGATGATGGCAATGTCGGGGGCCTTCTCGGCCAGAAAAGCCCGGACGGACTCCAAACTCATAGGAAACAGCCTTTCTTCGATGGCAAGAATTAGCTGACTGGCAAAGTCATTCAAGAGGAAAAGGCCTTGGTCACATAGAGATAACCGGGTATCGGAATTGTGCCTTCTTGTGTTGCATTTTATAGTCCTCTATTTAGGCTTAGTAACAATTCGTAACTACCATGCATAAGGAGGACTCCCATGAGCAAGCTCAAGATCGCCATCGTCATCAGCACCACCCGCGCCACCCGCTTTGGCCACAAGCCGGCGGAATGGGTCAAGACCATCGCCGCCGAGCGCAGCGATATGACCGTCGAACTATTGGACTTGCGCGATTACCCCATGCCCTTCTTTGATGAAGTAGCCTCCAACGCCTGGGCGCCGACGACGAATGAAGTGGCCCAGCGCTGGCAGAAAAAAGTTGCCGAGTTTGACGGCTACATCTTCGTGACGGCCGAATACAATCACAGCATGCCGGCGGTTTTGAAGAATGCCCTCGACTACGCCTATCCGGAATGGGTCAAAAAGGCCGCTGCCTTTGTCGGCTACGGCGCCGTCGGCGGCTCGCGCGCCGTCGAGC
>JACMJT010000215.1 GCA_014380505.1 Hyphomicrobiales bacterium
TGACGCTCTGCCCCATCGAACGGCGCTTGATCGACACGAAGCTGCTCACGCGGGACGAGTTGCACTGGCTCGATACCTACCACGCCCGCGTTCTCAAGGAAGTGGGCGATTATCTTTCAGGTGACGAACTGACCTGGCTGCGGAAGGCCTGCGCGCCATTCAACTAGCGAACGATTTTATTTTTCAGACAACGCCAGTTTCAGTCCCAGCACTCCAAATGTTGCAGCAAAGGAACGGCGGAACCACAGCAAAACTTTCGGCCTTGAAATGATCTGGTTGCGGGCTGCTGCCGCAAACGCGCCATAGCCGACAAACACCAGAAACGTCAGCAGCATGAACACCGCCGAAAGCCAAAGCATTGAAAGTGTTGGATTGTCCGTCGCGGCCGGCACAAATTGCGGCAGGAACGCCAGAAAGAACAGCGTGAGCTTGGGGTTCAGAACATTGAGCAGAATGCCATTCAGGATAATGCGCGCATAGGGCGTTTTCATGCGCCGTTCCGAAACCTGCAGGGCGCCATCCTCCCGCATGATCATCCACGCCATGTAAAAGAGATAGGCAACGCCCAGATATTTGAGAATCTGAAAGGCCAGCGCACTTGTGTGGAGCACCGCCGCCAACCCGACAATGCTGGCCAGAATGTGCGGAACAATGCCCAAAGTACAGCCAAACGCAGCAACAATGCTGGGCCTGATACCTTGGCCTAATCCGACCGACAATGTGTAAAGCACGCCCGTTCCCGGCAGCAGGATAACGACAATGGATGTAACCAGAAACTCAATGCTCATAACTACTCTCCAAAATCAGGCCAGAACCATCCGCAGCAGCACCACACTAATCACGCCGGTCAAGACCGTGACCACCAGCGGCGCCCGCATGAAAGCAACGCCCGCTGTCAGGATTGCCGCGGTGGATTCGGCAATGCCCGTTGTCAATATCGTCGGCGCAATCACCGCCATGAGGATCGCCGGCGGCAAGGCATCAAGCGCCGCCTTCAGCCGCCCCTTCACCACAACGCCGCGCATGAGGTAAAGTCCGCTGGCGCGCGTCGCGTAAGTCGCAAGCGCCATGCCCAGAATTGCCAAGATCGTCGCGGTCATGAGGTTTCGCCCTCTCTGTAAAGTAGGGCCGCAACAATCATCCCAACGACCCCGCCAATCACGATATACCACGCGCCGGGGACATAGAGTTTTGCCAGGGCCGCGGCGACGGCGCTGGCTCCCAGTATCGCGGCAGTACGCGAGCCTTTCCAAAAACCCGCCAGGATGCCGATGAACATCGCCGAGAATGCAAAATCAAAACCATAGGCCGCCGGATCGCCAAACGACCGGCCCACAATTGCGCCAGTGATTGAAGAGGTTGTCCATGTAATCCACATGGGCAGGGCGAGCCCGAAATAGTAACCCAGGGTCAGCGGCGTCTTGAGCGCCCGGCGCTCGGAGAAGGCCCAGTTTTCGTCGGCCATAAGGAACATCATGATGGGATGCCAGCGCGCGTCTATGCCGCCCAAGTGGCGTGACAGGGATGCCCCCATCAGGACATGGCGGATATTCACGATCAGCGCCGTGACCGTCAGCAAAACCCAGGGCACCGGATCGCGCCAAACTTCAATCGCCACGAATTGCGCTGCACCGGCAAAAACCGAGGCGCTCATCAGCCAGACTTCAAAGGGCACTAATCCTTTGCTCGCCGCCAGCGTTCCCCACAGCAAGCCAATGGGCGCAGCGGCAACCAGGATGGGCAGGACGTCAAGCAGGCCCTGCCGGAACTCACGCGCCGATGACGTCATGCGCAGGCCCTGCTCAGGCGGAACCTTCCAGGCGTGATGCCGAGCCGAGACTTAAACACGCGCGTCAGATGGCTTTGATCAGAAAACCCGCATTGCGCCGCCACATGCGTGGCGCTCATGCCGGCCCGCAACAGGTTGCAGGCGAGATGCACCCGCCGGTCCATTAGCCAGTTATGCGGCGTCAGTCCCGTAGCCTTGCGGAACACCCGGATGAGATGGAAGGGGCTTAGGCCCGCAGCATGCGCCAGATTTTCAAGTTCCACCTGTTCATCGACATGGGCGGCCAGATAATCCTTGGCGCGGCGTACGGCCAGAGGTTCGCGGCCCGCCACGCCAACCGCATTCAGGCCTCCGGCATGGCGGTCAATCATGTCGAGCAGCACCGAAGTCAATGCCTCATCGACGCCCAGCGGCTCCGCCCCTGCTTCAAGCGCCTCATGGGCCCGCAGGTAGCGGGCGGCAAGCAGCTCATCCCTGATGACCGGACCATTGAACTGCGGCGCGTTGGCCCGCCGGCCCGTCGCCATTTCAACGATGTTTTGCAAGAGCGATGGCTTGGGATAAATCATCCGGTAGCTGTAACCGTCGCCCTCCGGCACCGCATCATGAACCTCGCCGGGATGGACAAAGCATAGTTCGCCCGGCCCGGCTCGCGCCATCGAGCCGCTGATCCGGTAAACATTCACCCCGCCAACCACCGCGCCGATCACATGGCTCTCATGGGTGTGGGGCGGGAAAATATGGGTGCGGAAGGTGGCTGACAGGCATTCCAGCGACTCATGCCGGTTCACCCGCCAGAATGATGTTTCATCAGTCGCCGCCAGATCGTCCAGCGTATCGTCGGGTGCCAGAAGTTTCATGGACACTATTTAGCA
>JACMJT010000216.1 GCA_014380505.1 Hyphomicrobiales bacterium
AGGGCACGGGCCAGAGATGCTTGGTGACGATATCGGTAGCGCCCTTGTAGGTGCCCATGAACATGCGCCATTCGACAGCGGCGGCGTTCGCCGGCGATGTGGCGAAGGCATAGGGTGTCTCGCGCTTCCTCAGGGCCTTCCAGAATTTCAGGCCAAGTTCGCCGGGTGTCCGGGCATCAAGAGCAAGGCCAGCCGCTTCGGGTTTGGCACCGGAGAGAAGTGCCGCCGCCGCGATGACATCGCGGCCCCGCACGTTGGCCGCAAGGGGCACGGTGTTCGAGGGGCCTTCGCCCATCAACAGAAGTTTCGGCGTTTCGGCAAGCACGGCGATCAGCGGCTGGTCGAGGACCGCATCGGCGCGCGCCATGATAACCGGGCCATCGTGGTTCGCCGCGGCATCGACATTGAGGCAGACGGCAACGCCCTGGCGGGCGAATTGCCGCCGGAGACGCTCGGCGGTGGTGAGGCCAAACAGAGAGGGGCCGGCGTCGCCGACAAGGAACATGGTAGGATTTCGCTGCATTCTCTTCGCTTTGAAACGTTCGATTTCTCCTCTCTCCATCACCGGCCTTGAGCCGGTGATCCCGTCTGGATGCCCTGCCATGGAGAGAAGGTTTGATTATATCCCTTCACACGGTTTCGGCACGGAGCGTTAGAGCCACGGCGAGCGCGCCGAAACCGGCGACCGGGAGCCAGGCGGCAAGCCAAGGCGTGGCAAAGCCCAGTTCGCCGATGGTGAGTGCTATGCCATCGACAACGAAATAAAGAAAACCGAGGCCGACGCCAGCCACGAAGAGCATGCCGAGGCCGCCGCCACGGCGGAACCTTGTGGCCAGCGGAATGCACAGGCTGATCATCAGGAGAGCGGAGAAGACCAGGGATACGCGTTTGTGCCACCAGGTTTGATAGACCCACACCGGCCGGATGCCGAAGCCCTGGTTCTCAATGAAGTAGCCGAGATCGGCAATCGACATGCTCTCGGGATCGCCGGAGCGGGCACCGGCGGAGGCGGGCTTCATGGCGCCGGAATAAATCAAATTGTCCATGCGGTTGGGCGGCTGGTTGCCGCGGTAATAGACGACGGCGCCGCGGAGCAGCCAGCGGCCGTCGGACTGGGTGGCTTCATCGGCAAAAATCTGCTCGCGCAAAAGGCCGCCGGGATCGCGCCGGAAAATGATGACGTCGTTGAGGACCGTCGAATCCGGATTGGCGCTGCCGGCGCGCGTGATATCGGTGCCGGAGCGTAACCAGATAGGATCTTTTTCGCCGACCTTGAGCTTCTCCTTGCCGTAATCGCCGATACCCCACTCGCGCAAGGTCGGATCGGCGGCGGGGACTCCCATGTCGACCAGAAGGAAATGGAGACCACCCGCCAAAAGCGACAGAGGCAAGAGCAGCACCACGATACGGGTGGGTGAAAGGCCCGCCGCCCACAGCGCCGAAATTTCGTTGCGGTAGCTGAGCTCCGTAAGCGTCAGAAGCGTGGCGAGCAACATGCTGACGGGCAGGAACGTGGCGAGCGTACCCGGCCCCCGGTACAGGATATATTCGGGAACGATCCACGAGCTGCCGGGGCGCAGCGCCAGGATTTCCAGGGAATTGCTGACAGCCTCCAGCGACAGGACGAAGATCGAGATGCCCAGCAGGATGGCGATGAAGCGCGTGGCGATCATGCGCATGAGCATCCATGTGATGACCTTCATGACGCCACGTCCCAGCCGAGGCGCCCCAGAAGCCGGTTGCGCGCCGCTGAAATTTTTTCTCCCATCCGGTCAATCGCCGCATCGAGGGGGTCCGGGTTAACGGTGAAACAGGCACTGTAATATCGCCAACCGGCAAACACCGAGAGAACGCCGAGGGGCAGCCACATTGCAAGCCAAGGCGAGATGGCGCCCGAGTGGGCCGCAACACTTCCCTGCTCGACGATTTCATGGAATGCGACGATCAGCACAAGGGCCGCGCCGAAACGATAGGCGCGGCGCTGGCGCCGCCCGCCAATAGTGAAAGGCAGAGCCAGGAACGGCAAGATCAGCGGGCTCACGGCATTGACCAGCCGCTTGTGAATTTCGGTGCGCATGGCCGGCGCGGACGTGCCCTTGGGCGGGGTATCGAGCTGGGCGAATAATTCAGGCAGGGTCAACTCGCGTTCATCGTCGCCGCGCGGACGGAAGAGTTTTTTGTCGATCTCGCCCAAAGGCGTGTCGGCCTTGGCGAACTCGGTAACTTCGGGGTGAATGGTGCCGGGTTTGGCGTACAGCGGTTTTTCCCCGAAATCGAGGCGGTGCCCGCTTTCGAGACGCAAAATAGGGCGGGGCTGGCCCGCCACTTCGATGAGGGAACCCCGCGTGGCGGTTACGGTTTTAGAGCTGCCGTTGCTACCGGTCTCATAGATGAAGACATGATCAAAGGCGTTGCGATTGCGATCGAGCGTGTCGAGGATGAAGGTGCGGGAGCCCGACTGCATGAACACGCCCTCTTCGGCCAAATAGAAAAATTCGACGTTCCGCACTTCGTCAACCACGGCGCGGTAGGCATAGCGCGTGTAAGGCTGGGCCCAGCCGAAGACGAAGAGCGAGGCCAGGCTGAGCAGGGCCGCCAGCACAATGACGGGACGCGCCAGGCGATTGAGGCCGACACCCGCCGCCATGAAGGCATCGGTTTCCGAATTGGCCGACATGCGGCTAAAGCCGAACAGCAGCCCCAGGAACAATGCCGCGGGAATGGCGGTGCCGAGATAGTGCGGAACCAGATAGGCCAGCATCTCGAAGACCACGGCGAAGGAATTTTTCTTGCCAAGCGTCGTGTCGAGAAGGCGGACCATGCGCTCCGACAGCAGCATGAGCAGGCCGATGGCCATCGCCGCCGCAAGGGGTGTTGCAATCTGTTTCAGGACATGGCGGTCGGCGACGCGGAGCAAGGGCTACCTCAATTCTTGGGCCAGCACCGCTGCACGGATTGCAGCAGGCGGGCGCGGGTTTCTTCGGGAACATCGGCGGCGAATTTGAGATCGGGCGGGCCCGGCCAGCCGGGATCGGCAAAACTTATATTATCGAACATCTGGGCTTCAGCATAACGCGGCAGAACATGGAAGTGAACGTGGGGATCGACCATCATCAGCATGAGATAATTGATTCTGTCATAGAGGCGAAACGCCTTGATGCCATGCTCGATTTCGCGGACGACAAGGGAGAATTCGGCGAAGGCCTCGTCCGGCAGACCGGAGAAGGACCGTGCCTCGCTCTTGGCCGCCAGTACCAGAGCGCCAAGGGTGGCTTGCGCCGGGCGGAGCAGGACGCACCAGTGCCGGTAATCGCAAACCAGTGTTCCGGGGTATCCAAATTTAGCCAGCGTCGCGTGCATAGGCCATTGTAGCGCGCATTCCGCTGGGGTGGAAACACCCCAGCGGAATATTTCGCGCGAATTATGTTCTAAAGCATATGCTTATCGCCAAAATGAAGCCCTTTGGCGGCATATGCTGTGGGCACCTTCAGGTTGAAAGGCCGAATTCCGACGTGGTAACGATGCTGAGCGATGCGGGATCGATGCTTCGCACCGTGACGGCGGTGAGCCAGCGGCCGTCCTGGCGCTCGATCCGGTAAAGATACCAGGCGGCCGGCGGATAATTACTGGCAGGATGCATGGATGCCGAGGGCACGCCGATGACATGGCAGGTGCCATGCCGGGTCGCCAAAGGGTTCAACATGTGCTGGTGGTTGTGGCCATGGAGCACGAGTTCGGCGCCCTCGCGCAGCAGCACCTGGTGCAAGGCTTCGGCATCCTCCAGCGCCTTGCGGGGAGGGGCCAGCCCCGGCAACGGCGGGTGGTGAATCATGACGACGCGGGCGTAGCCCCGCTCGCGCAGATCGCGCAGCAGGGGGGCCAGGGACTCCAGTTGCACGGAACCGAGTCTGCCCGCCGCCCGGCGCAACGGCTGAAGCCTGGCGGAACAAAGCCCGATCAACGCCACATTCTTCCGTAGGCGGACGAATGGAAAGGGCGTGGCGACCCGCGAGTCCGTCTCCGTCCGCTCGACCTCCATATCGCCGGTCATCCAGGGGGCGAAATGGCCAAGGCCATATTCCCACGGGCAATTCACATAGGTATCGTGGTTGCCGGGAACGAAGCTCAACCCTTCGGGACTGCCGAGTGCCGCGATCCAGCGGGCCGCCACCGGAAATTCAGCCCAGGCGGAAATGTTTACCATATCGCCGGTGAAGGCCACGTGATCGGGCGCTGCCGCCTTGATATCGGCGGCGATTGCAGCGGCGATGAGGGGATCGTGCAGTTTTCGCCGGTTAAACCGCCATGACAGATAGCCGATGGGCCGCTTCATCTGGAAATTTCGCCACAGGGCGCCCGGCGGCAACGGACCCAAATGGACATCGGAGAGATGGGCCAGGCTGAACAAGGAAACGAGCTCTCCGTTGACTTCCCCAGAATCGGGTGCGATGGAGACTTAACCTCCCCCATTACACAGGTTCAAGTATTGTGCGCGTCATTATTCTTGCAGCAGGTCAGGGAAAGAGGCTCTTGCCGCTGACGGCGGATGTTCCCAAGGCTCTTCTCGATATTCATGGCCGCACCCTCATCGGCCGCCAGATCGACGCGTTCGCCGCCTGCGGCCTCAAGGATTTCGTGGTGGTGACGGGTTATGGCGCGGGGCGCATGGAGGAGGCGCTCGCTGCAATCGCGCGCGCGCGCGGCATCTCGATCCGCACCGTGTTCAACCCCTTCTATGCGGTGGCCGACAATCTGGCGAGCTGCTGGCTGGCGCGCCACGAGATGACGGGTGATTTCATCCAGGTGAACGGCGACAATGTATTCCGCGCCGATCTGGTGGAGCGGCTTCTCGCGGCACCCCCTTCACCCGTGACCGTCGTTGTCAACCACAAGGACAGTTATGACACCGACGATATGAAAGTGATGATGGACAATGGCCGTCTCACCGAAATCGGCAAGATGCTGCCCGTGGATACGGTCGATGGCGAGGCAATCGGCTTTTATATATTCCAGGGAGCGGGCGTTCGGACCTACGTGGATACGCTCGAGCGGGCGATGCGCGATCCCTCCGGTCTCAAGCAATGGTTTCCCTCGGCTGTGGGAAGCCTCGCCAAGACCATCGATGTCACCACCATCGCCATCAATGGCATCCGCTGGTGCGAGGTGGATTTCCCCGTCGACCTGCAACAGGCGCGGCAGCTCGCGGCGGAGTGGGAATGAAGCGACTGGTGACGCTGTCTGTTTTGACTTTCAAGGGTTATCGCGTTTCGCCAAAATAATTTCCACCAATTCCTTGTCGGCGGGTTTATCGACATCGATGGCGGCTTCGGCGAAGGGCATGAAAACGGCGCTCACCTGAAGACCAAGCTTGCGCGAGACGATGGCAAGCGCCGTGTCGAGATCGAGCGTTCCGGCGAGGAAGCGCAGCA
>JACMJT010000217.1 GCA_014380505.1 Hyphomicrobiales bacterium
GAGAACCCAAATCCCAGGAGCGTGAAAAAACCTTTTTCCCACGCCGCCGTGCGGAATGGCACCCAAACCAGTGTGGCCAGAAACATCGAAAAGCCAAACGCGCCCCAGCCGCACAATTGCAACAGCCAGAAGGGAGTCAGCTTGGATTTGATCGTTCCACCCATCATCAAACAGCATAATATGTCAGCCAATCCCTCGTGAAAACATTAAGCCGCCGTGCTTATTCAGCGCATGCAAACGCGCCTGGGCCAGCAAGGTTTCCAACTCCGCCATTTGCCGCTCGCGGTCGCAATAGCGGCGGTAATACTCAACCCCGTGACTGAGGCCGAGCACGATCCAGTAGACGGCAAAGTTGATGGGAAGTTTTAACAGCAGCAATTGCGTCAGGATTACCAGAAAAGGGCGTGGCCTAAGATCGCCGCCCCAACCGGCATATTTCACCGTCGCCTGTGGCACCGGCTGGAACCCGGCGAAAAACAGACTGGTCGCCAGATGAATTGGCAAGGCGCGCCGCCAGTTCGCCCGTTCCAAGCGAAAGCGCCGAGCCAGCCACAGCATCAACGGCGAAAGCGCCGCCCACGCATACCACTCGCTGCAAACCCACGCGAAGACCGATTGCCACCTGACGGCTTCGCCTCTGGCCGAAAGATAAAGGTACGAATGCAGCGCGGAACTCACCACCACCAGCGTCCAGCCGCCCAGAATCAAGCCCATGTTTTGCCAGCGCCGGTTAAGCATCGCCGCCCAAGATATCCGCAGGCCACTTTTTTGCAGAGATCGTGCGTTAGCCGTCCGCCGCTCTTGACAGCCCTATGTAGATAGTTATACAGGTAGACATCTAGCACGGCAGTATTCACCCGAACCGAAGGAGCGAGCGATGGGACACAAATATCTTTCCTACACGATGGCGCTGATTTTGCACGCGCTCGATAACGGCTACCGCTACGGATTTGAAGTCATGCAGATCACCGGTCTGGCCAGCGGCACTGTCTATCCGGCCTTGCGGCGCCTGGAAGACACGGCTTTGATCAAATCCAAATGGGAAAAACAGAGCGTCGCCCAGGCCGAACAGCGCCCGGCGCGCAAGTATTACGAAGTGACGAAAGCGGGCCGCACGGTACTGATCGAGGCGCGCGGGCGCTTCCGGCTGCTTGAACAAATGGCGCCGCAAACCGAACTCAAGCCTGCAAGCGAAGAGGGGTGACGCCTATGCGAAGAAGACCCTGGCTGTGGCTGCTGCGTTTTATCGGCCTGATCGTTCCCCGCCGCTTGCGCGCCGATTGGCGGCAGGAGTGGGAAGCGGAGTTGCAATGGCGCGAATTACAACTGGCCGAGTGGGACAAGCTTGATTGGAAAAACAAACAGGCTTTGTTGTGGCACAGCGTGGGCGCGTTTGCCGATGCGCTCTGGCTGCAACCAAAAAGATTGGAGGACGAAATGTTTCAAGACCTGCGCTTCGGCGTACGAATGTTACTCAAGCACAAAAGCTTCACTGCGGTGGCGATCCTTTCCCTGGCGCTGGGCATTGGCGCGAACACGGCAATTTTTCAACTGCTCGATGCCGTGCGATTGCGGTTACTGCCTGTCAATGCTCCACAGGAATTGGTGGAAGTACGCCCGGACGAGTTGAGTACAAGCAACCGGCGGGGCAGTAAGAGCACGCGGTATCCGGCCATCACCAATCCGCTGTGGGAACAGCTTCGCGAACGCCAGCAATCATTTTCCAGCCTCAGCGCCTGGAGCACGGGCAATTTCAATCTGGCGCAGGGCGGGGAAGTGCGCAATGCGCGGGCGCTGTGGGTCAGCGGCGATTTTTTCCCCACGCTGGGCGTGCAGGCCATGGCGGGGCGCGTCTTCACGGCGGCGGACGATCAGCGCGGCTGCGGCGCGCGGAATGCGGTCATCAGCCATTCCTTCTGGCAACGGGAGTATTGCGGTGAGCTGAACATCATTGGGCGCAAAATTACACTGGCCGGCCAGCCGTTCGACATCATCGGCGTGACTCCTGCGAGCTTCTTCGGCCTGGAGGTCGGGCAAAGCTTCGATGTCGCGCTGCCGATTTGCGCCGAGGCGCTCACGGCGGGCAAGAACAATCGGCTCGATTCCGGCACGCATTGGTGGCTGATGGTGACAGGCCGTTTGAAACCGGGACGCACGCTTCAGCAGGCGTCGGCGGAGATGCAAACGATGTCGTCCAGCCTGTTTGAAAAAACGCTGCCCACGAATTACCCGCCGGTCAGCAGGCAAAACTATTTGAATAGCAAGCTGGAAGCTGCTGCTGCTGGCGCGGGATATTCCATGCTGCGCACAAACTACGAAGCATCGCTCTGGTTGCTGCTGGCGATAGCGGGATTGGTGCTGCTGATTGCCTGCGCCAATCTGGCAAATCTGTTGCTGGCGCGAGCCAGCGCGCGGGCGCGCGAGATGGCGGTGCGGCAGGCGCTGGGAGCTTCACGCGCGCGGCTGGTGCGGCAGTTATTGGCGGAGAGCTTGTTGCTGGCTTTCATCGGCGCGGCCCTTGGCGCTTTGTTGGCGCAAGGGTTGAGCCGCTTCATGATCGCCTATCTCAACACGGGTGGCGATACGGTTTTTCTGAATCTGGGCATGGATTGGCGCGTGCTCGGTTTTGCCACCGGCCTGGCGCTGCTGACCTGTGTGCTGTTCGGTTTGATGCCCGCCATCCGCGCGGC
>JACMJT010000218.1 GCA_014380505.1 Hyphomicrobiales bacterium
CCGGGATGAAGCCCAGCGCGAACATCAGCACCGCGCCGGCGAAATTACCGAGCGGGTTGATATGCGCGAAGCCCTCATAGGGCGAGGACGGCTGTCCCCACAGCATGAAGCCCGCCACCACGACGCCCATGAAGCCACCATAGCCGTGCACGGCAACCGCACCCACTGCATCGTCGATCTTGAAGCGCCGCTCGACGAAGTAGTGCAGCTTGTAGGCGATGCAGGGCACGATGGCGCCGATCAGCATGGCCTGGATCGGATGATACAGGTCGTTGCCGGCGGATGTTGCGATGATGCCGCAGAGACCGCAGGAATAGGTCCAGAAGGCATCGCCCTTGGAGATCACATAGCCCGCCAGCATGCCGCCCGAGAGCGACATGAGGAAGTTGAAAGTGATCGCCGACAGCGTGGTTGGCGCCAGATAGATGTTGGTCGCCGTCCAGGTTTCGCCGGTGATCTGGCCGGCAATCGACGCGGGCGAAATCATCGGAATGTTGCAGGCGGCATAGAAGCCCCAGAACCCGGTGTAGATCAGGAACAGTCCGATCGTCACCAGCCACGGATTATGCGGTGGAATATCGCGTGGCGTGCCATCGGCCCGGAACTTGCCAACCCTGGGCCCCAGAACAATCAGGAACGCAAGGGCGGCACCGCCGGCGATGGCATGAACCACGCCGGATGCATAGGCATCGTGATAGCCCAAAAGCTTTACCATCCAGCCGCCCGGGTGCCAGCCCCACGAAGCGTCGAGGATCCAGGCAAACGAGCCGATCATCACGGCGACGATCCAGAAAGCACCAACTCTGGCGCGCTCGATTATGGCGCCCGATATGATCGAGGCGGTGGTGATCGAGAACAGCAGGAATGCCGCCCAGAACACGCCATTGAGCCGGTGCCAGAAGGCAGCGCCTTCAAGGCCTTCGGCGGGCACGCCCAAGGCCGGTGATGGACCCGAAAGATGGGTCGCCATCAGGGGGCTCCACGGCTCGGCAAACTGGGCGGAGGCAAGACCTCCGTCAACGATGCCCGGCCCGTTGATGAAGGCGAAATAAATCCACCAGCCGAAGAAATAGAACGTGATGGTGACCAGTGGGATCGCCATGGTGTTTTTCATCAGCGTGGCAAGGTGATTCTTGCGGCGCGAGGCGCCAGTTTCATACATGCAGAAGCCCACATGTATGAGAAACATGAAGACCACCGTCACCCAATAATAGAATTCGGTGAAGATGACCGTCAGCGAACTGAGATTGTCGCCCATTTGGTTCCCTCCCGCAGGCCCGCTTTAGTTCCCCGTCGCGTGGCGGCCCCGCCCCATGGAATCATTGCTCCGGGGCAATTTTATTATCTGACAGGAAATAGTGGCCGGGGCGGAATGTCAAGGTGCGACGCCGGGCTTTGCACATGAATGGTGGATGAAGCCGCCGCTCAGCAGCCATGCAGGAAGGAGGGCTTAGGGTGGGCTCAAGTTCAACGCTTGATCCTGGAAAACCCCAATGTCCCGCCCGCTCAACCAGATCCGCTCCCTCCGCATCGCCCTCGGCGTCATCATAGCCCTGGGCCTCGGTGCGGCGCGGTCGGAGAAAATCTGGGCAGAATCCTTGAACGGCCTGCACGGGGGCGACACCGCCATTTCGCAGTTGCAACAAGGCCATGCGCCCTTCGATCCCCGCCGCGTCCCCCAATCCGGCGGCATGGCCAGCCGCCTTCTGGCCGGAATCACCGTCCAACACGCCTGATCTAACCAGCTCTCTTGAACATGCCGGGTGTAATCCCGTGCGCGGCGCGAAAGGTGCGCGAGAGGTGGCTTTGGTCCGAAAAGCCAGCCTCGGCCGCGGCGGCGGCGAGACTTAAGCCTTGCTCGATCAAGGCGCTGGCGCGGCGCAATTTCCGGTTACGGATAAATGCCGCGGGCGTCAGGTCCACCAGCTTCTTGAAATCCCGAATGACCTGGAACCGCGTCACGCCGGCCGCGAGCGCCAGCTTCTGAAGGCCGAGGTCCGAATTGAGGTTGTCCTCGATAACCTGCTCGTAGAGGGAAAGCCGGCGCCGCGATCCGGAGGTGTCGGCCTGCTCTGACCGCCCGCCCCAATCCCCGTACCGGAGGATGAGCAGCCGCAGGGCGGCGAGCATTGACGTTTCAGCACCCGCCGTGTCCCCGGATGCCGATCCTTCGTGCGCCACGGCCATCGCCTGGGCGATGTCGCTGTCCTCGATGAGCCTGCGAGAGAAAACCGGCGGGCGGTTCTGTCCCAGTTCACCCGCGATCTCCGTCAGCAGCGGCACCGAGGGATAGAAGGTGCGATAGGCCCAGCCACCCGCAGCACCCGCCTCTCCGTCGTGCCACTCCTCGGGATTAACGACGAGGACCGTGCCCGCCGGCGCCATGACAGTCTCGTTTCCAACGCGGACACGCTCGCAGCCATCCGTGATCAGGGCGATGACATAGGTCGGATGTGTGTGCCGGTTGTAGCGATGGCGCGTGAAGCGCGCCTTCAGCAGACCGAGGTCGTGGAAGCACGGATGGCGCCAATACTCCCTCGTCTCCTGCACGTGTCCAATCCTCAACCTGGTCAATCTGGTTCAAGACGCCTGTACCAGCCACCCAATAGTTGAGCCTACCGGGCACCGCAGGAGACCACAAATGATTCCCAACGATCCCATCGCTGCCCTCACGCCGGAAGTGATCGGCTGGCGCCATCACATCCATGCCAATCCCGAACTCGGCTTTAAGGAGCACGAGACGGCGCGCTTCGTCGCCGAACGGCTGCGTTCCTTTGGCCTCGAAGTTCACGAAGGCATCGGCGGCACCGGCGTTGTCGGCGTTCTGCGCAACGGCACTGGCCCCCGCGCCATCGGGCTCAGGGCGGAACTCGATGCGCTCCCGGTTGCCGAGCGATCCGGCCTTTCCTATGCGTCGCGGAACGAGGGCGTCATGCACGCCTGCGGCCACGATGGCCACACCGCCATGCTGCTCGGCGCGGCGAAGCTCCTCAGCCAGTCGCCGAATTTCGATGGGACCGTTTATTTCGTCTTCCAGCCGGCTGAGGAGAACGAAGGCGGCAGCATGCGCATGATCGAGGACGGCGTATTCAAGCGCTTCCCCGTGGAGGCGATCTACGCCGTGCACAACTGGCCGGGTACGCCGTTGGGAACAATTGCGACCCGCGCCGGGCCGATGATGGCGGCGGTGGATAACTTCGAGTTGATCTTCGAAGGCGACGGCGCACACGCCGCCATGCCGCATTTGGGCGACGACCCCATCCTGGCGGCCGGAGCTTTCATTGGAGCGGTCCAACGCATCGTCAGCCGCACAGTCGATCCGCAGACGCCGCTCGTGGTCAGCATCACGCAGATCCACGGGGGGAACGTCGGCAACATCGTGCCCGGCAAGGTCTGGCTGCAGGGCACCTGCCGCTTCTTCGATCCGGTTCTCTCCGATCGGTGCGAACGGCTCATTGGCGAGATCGCGCAGGGGATCGGCTCGGCGCACGCGGTCACGAGCAAGCTGGACTACAAAAAAGGCTATCCGCCCGTGATCAACACGTCCGAGGCCCACGCCCGCGCGGTCGAAGCCGCCACCTCCGTCGTCG
>JACMJT010000219.1 GCA_014380505.1 Hyphomicrobiales bacterium
GGGTGCGCTCGCCCCAGTCGGGCGGATAGGAAAGGCCGATGGAATAGCCGGCGCGCGAATCCTTTTCGAAACCCCGGCGCTTTAGCGTGTCGAAGAAAACATCGGCCACCGCGCCGCAGGTTTGCCCGGGCTTGCACAATTCGAGCCCCGCCGCGGTGGCCTCCAGCACGGCCTTCTCGGCATCGAGGAATTTTTGCGGGGGGCGGCCCAGATAAACCGTGCGCGACAAGGGCGCGTGATAGCGCCGGTAGCAGCCGCCGAGTTCAAAGAACGTGCCTTCATTGTTCTGGAAGGGCCGGTCGTCCCATGTGAGATGGGGAGCGGTGGCGTCCGCCCCCGAGGGCAGCATGGGCACGAAGGCCGCGTAATCGCCCCAGTTGCCGTCAGCGCCGAGGATCGCCTGTTTCTGCACTTCGGCCACCAGCTTGTGCTTGGGCAGCCCCGGCTCGATCAGTTCGATTGCCTTCGCGTGCATGGCATCGACGATGGCCGCCGCCTTGCGGATGAACGCCACTTCGTAATCGCTCTTCACCGTGCGCTGCCAGTTCACCAGCCCGGTGGCATCGGAAAAAATGGCCGCCTTGAGATGGCGGCGGAGCGACTCGTTGGCAGCCGCCGAGAACCAGTAGTTGTCCATCTCGACACCGATGCGCGCATTTTCCCAGCCGCGCGCCACGACCTCGCGGGAAAGATGATCCATGGGATGGCGTTCCGGCGATTGCACATAGTGGTCGGGATAGCCCACGATATTATCGTGGCGCATGAATGCGGTGCGCTTGGCGCCGTTGCCGTCCATGGCCCTGCCCCACCACAGGGGTTCGCCCTCGAGGCCGAGCAGCACGGCTTGATGCACATAGAAGGACCAGCCGTCATAGCCCGTGAGCCAGGCCATGTTGGAGGGATCCGACACGATGATGAGATCGAGATTGCTTTTGGCCATGGCGGCCCGCGTCTTGGCGATGCGCCGCTCATATTCGGACAAGGGAAAATGCAAGGGGATGTTTGTCATGGGCAGCGGCAGATTGGCCAAGACGGCCTTCTTGTGCAAGGGCCGTTGCAGCGGTTAAGGAAAACCCATGGGTCCGGACTTCGACATCATCGTGATTGGCGCTGGCATTGCCGGAGCATCGGTGGCGGCTCATCTTGCCGAGACACGAAAAATTCTCGTCCTCGACATGGAGGAGAGGCCGGGCTTCCATTCCACCGGGCGCTCGGCTGCGGCCTATGAACCCAACTACGGGCCGCCAGCCATTCGCGCGCTGACCCGGGCGGGCCGGAGCTATTTCAGCGATGGCGGGTTTCTCAACCCGCGTGCCACCCTGTTCCTGATGCCGGAGGGACAGGAAAACGATTTTGACATGTTGATGGCGGGGCAGCAGGGCTTGCGGGAAATTACCACCGCCGCCGCGCGCGGCCTGTTTCCCTTGCTGCGCGAGGGCTATACTCGTCGCGCCGTTCTCGATCCCGGCACCGCCGACATCGATGTCGATCTTCTGCATCAGACCTATTTGCGCCTTCTCAAGTCTCGCGGCGGAACGGTACTCTGCTCAGCACCCGTCGAAGCGCTGGAGCGCGGAAACGGCCTGTGGACGGCAGCGACGCCAAAGGGGCAATTCCGCGCCGCCATTGTCATCAATGCGGCGGGCGCCTGGGGCGATGCGATCGGAAAGCTCGCAGGCGCCAGGCCCATGGGCTTGCAACCCAAGCGCCGCTCCATCGCTGTGGTGCCCGTGCCCGATGGAATGGATGCGATGGCCTGGCCGCTGGCGGGCGACGTGGGCGAGACCTGGTACTGCAAACCCCAGAGCGGCAAGCTGCTGGTCTCGCCGGCGGACGCAACACCTGTCGATCCCCACGATGCCTTCGCCGACGAGATGATACTGGCCGAGGGCATCGACCGCTTCCAGCAGGCCGTCGATTTCGAGGTGACCCGCGTCGAACACACCTGGGGCGGGCTTAGATCGTTTGCGCCCGACGGCAATCCAGTTGTGGGCTACGACTCAAGTATCGAAGGTTTCTTCTGGCTTGTGGGCCAGGGCGGCTACGGCATTCAAAGTTCGCCGGCACTATCGCGTTTGGCCGCTGCTTTGGTGCGGGGCGAGGCCGTGCCGTCCGACATCGCCGACGAGGGGCTGGTGCTGGGAGAGCTGTCGCCGGAGCGGGCCGTTACACCGGGAATTCCCCTTCAAAAAGGTTCGTGATATTGAGGGGTAACAACCAAAAGAGGGCGTGATGGGCTTTATAAAATCGTGGACGGCGATGTGCCTGGCAACGGGCGCGAGCTTGATCATGTGTCAAGCCGCGTGGGCGGAGGGCTGGTTGAAGGACACCGCTTCCGGCTGCGAGCTGCGCGAGGTTTATAAGGGAGAGGGCGTGGGGGTGGCTTGGTCCGGCAAATGCAAGAACGGCAAGGCCTCCGGCGCGGGAACGCTGAAATGGCTGGTGAACGGGGAGGTTCTCGCGACCGAGACCGGCACTTGGCAGGACGGCCAGCTGGAAGGCGAAGGGAGATCGGATTTCAACGGACAAGGAAGCGTGTTCGAGGGGACCTATCGCGACGGGCGGCCGGATGGCGTTGGAACCTTCACGTTTAAAAACGGCTCGGTGTACAAGGGTGATGTCGCCAAAGGCGGCATGTCAGGCAACGGTACGATGAACTACCACGACGGAACATTTTATACGGGCGGCTGGAAAAACGGCAAACCCCATGGGGAAGGCCATCACACCTTCGCCAACGGCAATGTCTATGAGGGCGCCTTTGTCAACGGATTGCAGAACGGGCCCGGCAAGTTCACCTACCCCGGCGGTGTTGTCTTTGAAGGCAACTTCGTTGATGGCCAGGGCGAAGGGAACGGCGTTTGCCGTGACAAGGCCGGGCATCGCGGCGCGTGCATATTTAAGAACGGTACTTTCGTGAAATGGAAATAGTTGCCATCTGCTCCCTTTGGTATCAGCCGGCCGCGCTCCAGCCGCCATCCACAGAATTTTGATCGGCTGGAAAAAACGTGCTTAGATGCCTGACGCCCCCGGCTGGGCGTCCAAAAAATGTCAGGGAGTACAGATCCATGAAACTCACCAAACTCTTCGGCGCAGCATTGCTCGTGTCGACCATGCTCGCCGCCGGCGCTGCCAATGCAAAATCGCTGGTTTACTGCTCGGAAGGTTCACCCGAGAACTTCACCCCCGCCATGAACATCACCGGCACGAGTCTCGATGCCGCCAGGCCCGTTTTCAACCAGCTCGTCGAATTCGAGCGGGGCTCCACCAATGTGATTCCGGGCCTGGCCGAAAGCTGGGAAGTTTCGCCCGACGGAATGACCGTCACATTCAAGCTACGCTCCGGCGTCAAGTTCCATTCCGGCGTCAATGGCTTTACGCCCACCCGCGATTTCAACGCCGATGACGTGATCTGGTCCTTCGAACGCCAATGGAAGGCTGAACATCCCTACGCCAAGGTTTCCGGCGGCGCTTACGATTACTTCAACGACATGGGCATGCCGGCTCTCCTGAAATCGGTCGAGACAGTGGACGATCTGACGGTGAAGATCACGCTCAATGAGCCGAACGCGCCGATCATCGCCAACCTCGCCATGGACTTTGCCACCATTCAGTCGGCCGAGTATGCCCAGTTCATGACGGACAAGGGTACGCCGGAACAGTTCGACCAAATTCCGGTGGGCACTGGACCCTACACATTTGTCGACTATCAGAAGGACGCCGTGATCCGCTTCAAGGCATTCGACGGCTATTGGGGCGGCAAGGCCAAGATCGACGATCTGATCTATGCCATTACACCCGATCCGACGGCGCGTTACGCCAAGCTCAAAGCCGATGAATGCCAGGTGATGATCGCACCCAACCCGGCCGATCTCGAAGCCATGGGCAAGGACGAGGCGGTCAATCTCCTCTCGCAGCCCGGCCTGAACGTCGGCTATCTGGCCATGAACAACGAGAAGCCGCCCTTCGACAAAAAAGAAGTGCGCCAGGCCATCAACATGGCGATCGACCGCGATTCAATCCTGAAGGAAGTTTATCAGGGTGCCGGCCAGAAGGCCAAGAACCTGATCCCGCCAACGATCTGGTCTTACAACGACAAGGTCACGGACTATGAGTATAATCCGGAGAAGGCCAAGGAAATGCTCAAGGCCGCCGGAGTGAAGACGCTCGAAACCGATCTGTGGTGGATGCCGGTGCAGCGCCCCTACAATCCCAATGGCAAGCGCATGGCGGAAATGATGCAGGCCGATCTCGCCAAGGTCGGCATCAACGCCAAGCTCGTGTCCTATGAGTGGGGCGAATACAGGAAGCGCATGCAGGCGGGCGAGCACCAGCTGGGGCTCCTCGGCTGGACCGGCGACAATGGCGATCCGGACAACTTCTTCTTCCTGAGAAGCTGCGGTGCTGCCCGCGAAGGCGGCCAGAACCTCTCCAAATGGTGCAACAAGGACTTCGACGACAAGCTCATGCAAGCCAGAAAGCTCTCGGAGAAGGCCGATCGCAACAAGCTCTATGAGGAGATGCAGGCGATCCAGAAGGAAGACGCACCCGACGTGATCATTGCCCACTCCACCGTCTTCGAGCCGGTCAGCAAGAAGGTCGTGGATTACAAGATCAGTCCGTTTGGCCGCCATGAGTTCTACGGCCTCGATATTACTGAGTAATAATCGGGCACGGGGCAATTTTTCAAAATTGCCCCGTGCACCTTCCATGTCCCTCTCCCATAGGAAGAGGGAGGGGCCCGCGCGGTACGCGTGGGAGGGTGAGGGGTTACGGCCATGGTTTTGAATACCGCATCCCCTCATCCTCCCGTTGCCGCGGGCAACGGGCCCCTCCTTCTCCCCATGGGAGAAGGGAAAAAGTAACGTGATCCGCTTCCTCCTGAAACGGCTGGCGCTCACGCTGCCGACCTTTTTCGCGCTCATGTTCGTCACCTTCATGCTGATCCGCCTGGTGCCGGGCGATCCCATCGAGGTGAGGCTTGGCGAACGCGGCATTTCACCGGAGCGGCTTGAACTGCTCCGCCGCGAAATGGGGCTCGACCAGCCCGTGTGGAAACAATTCGCCGATTATGTCTGGGGGCTTTTGCATGGGGATTTCGGCATTTCGCTCGTTTCCAAATCACCCATCCTCCATGAATTCCTGATCCTGTTTCCGGCCACTCTCGAACTCGCGATCTGCGCCATGATCTTCGCCATCGCCATCGGCGTTCCCGCGGGCGTCATCGCCGCATCACGGCGTGGCAGCGTTTACGACCAGTCGATGATGGGCCTGGCGCTGACCGGCTATTCCATGCCGATCTTCTGGTGGGGGCTCATTCTCATCCTCTTCATGTCCAATACGCTGCATCTGACGCCGGTTTCGGGCCGCATCGATCTCATCAAATATTATTTTCAGCCGGTGACCGGCTTCATGCTGATCGATTCCCTGATCTCCGGCCAGAAAGGCGCTCTTGCCGACGCGGTGCGCCATCTGATCCTGCCGACCATCGTGCTCGGCACCATTCCACTCGGCGTCATTGCCCGCATGACGCGCTCTTCCATGCTTGAAGTGCTGGAGGAGGATTATGTGCGGACCGCGCGCGCCAAGGGCTTGGCCGTGCGCCGGGTCATCGGATTGCATGCGCTCCGCAACGCGCTCATTCCAGTGGTGACCGTCATCGGCTTGCAGACCGGCACCTTGCTGGCGGGCGCGGTACTCACCGAGACGATTTTTTCCTGGCCGGGTGTTGGCAAGTGGCTGGTCGAATCGATCTCGCGGCGCGACTATCCGGCACTGCAAGGCGGCATCATGCTGATTTCGACGGTTGTGATCTTCGTCAATCTAATTGTCGACATGCTCTATGGCCTGATCAATCCGAGGATCCGCCATGGCCGTTGAAGGTACGATCGCCGTTCGCCCCGCCCCGCCGGGGCCGCTCA
>JACMJT010000220.1 GCA_014380505.1 Hyphomicrobiales bacterium
CATCCCCGCATGGAGGATTGGAAGTGGACAAATCTCCGCACACTGATTGACCGGCCCTATCCACCGCGCCTGAAAGTTGAAGCAAAAGCCGCCCATGTCGCGCGGCTGATCAAGGCGTCATGCTTTGGCCGCATGGCGGCCTCGCGGATGATCTTCGTCAACGGCCACTATGATGCCGCCCATTCAAAGCTGGCTAACGGCGAGGCCGTCTCACGGATTAAGGCCGACGAGCCGGTGCTGCACATGAATCAGGCCTTCACCACCGATGGCGCACGGCTGACGCTCTCCGGCACCGTCGACACACCGGTTGAACTCCTGTTCATCGCCACCGATGCTGAGCCGCGCACCATTGCCACCCGCAATGTGATCGAGATCGCGGCGGGCGCTTCCGCCACCATTATCGAGACCCATGTGGGCGAGGGCGCCTACCTCGCCAACAGCGTCACCGAAATCGTTCTCGGCGATGGCGCAAGGCTCGACCGCATCAAGGTAGAATGTGAAGCGGCGACGGCGCTGCATCTCGCCCACGCCCATGTGACATTGGGCAAGAATGCCACGCTCCGCGACTTCACGCTGACCTCGGGCGCCCGCGTCAATCGCCAGAATGGCACTTACGTGTTCACAGGCGAGGGCGCGGATGCAAAAATCTCCGGCGCCTATCTGCTGGCGGGCAAACAGCATGCCGACACCCGCCTCGTCGTCGATCATGCGGTGCCCCGTTGCATCAGCCGCGAACTATTCAAATGCGTGATGGACGAGAACGCCCGGGGCATCTTCCAGGGCAAGGTGATGGTGCGCCCCCATGCCCAGAAGACCGATGGCAAGCAATCCAGCCACGCGCTTCTCCTGTCCGACATGGCGGAATTCGACGCTAAGCCCGAACTGGAAATCTTTGCCGACGATGTGGTCTGCGGTCATGGTGCCACCTCGGGCGATCTCAACGAAGATCATCTCTTTTACCTGCGCTCGCGCGGCGTGCCTGAATCCGAAGCAAAATCGCTGCTGATCTCGGCCTTCGTGGGCGAGGCCTTCGAGATTATAGAACACGACGGCATCCGCGAAGCGCTCACCGCCTATGCCGAAACCTGGCTGAGCCAGCATAGGAAGGGAAAATGACAGCCGTAGGTCAATCCGAGAATCGAGCTACGTCCGTCTTTCGGATTATCTGGCTTAGCGTGGTCGCGCCACGTCAGGCTGTTCGTGGGCTCGCGTCATTGGCCGACGTGCGTCAGGCGTGTTTGGCCATTGTCGCCTTAAGTGTTGTGGCCGTGACAGCCGCCTCTGCAGTTGCAAGTTGGGTCGAGTTAAAGGATCAAATCGATCCAAACCAATTTACTTTCTTTGTTCCGGGGCAAGCCATTGCCGAGACGGCAGCGTGGGGAGGCATCGAAGTAGTATTTGGAATTGTGTTCTTTCCGCAGACAATTCTGATTTGGAAATACTTGTTCGGATTCAAAGGCAATTCTCGTGCAGTATGGGTGGCAACTGCGGCCTGCTATGCATTGATGGTATTTATTGATCCGATTGTGACGTTTATTCCGCTGCTTGCATCGGATGCAGCCAAAGAATCTGCTGAATGGATCGCTTTGACCGGGTATTTTGTTGTCGCGACTGGATTTGGTTCTTTCTATTATAGCGAGGCACTTGCAATTCCGCTTTTGAAATCGGCATTGTTGAACGTTGCAGTGCTCGCTATTGTGTTGATCGGTGTGATCCTCCTCATGGTGCTTGGATTTGCAGTGCTGGAAAATAACGGTGCGGCGCTATGAATATTATTCACAGAACTTTCAACATCGCCGCCGTCCGCCGCGACTTTCCGATTCTGTCACGCGAGGTCCATGGCAAGCCGCTGGTCTATCTTGACAATGCAGCTTCAGCCCAGAAGCCGCAAGCCGTGCTCGATGTGATGATGAAGAGCTACACGCAAGAATATGCCAACGTCCATCGCGGCCTGCACTTCCTCTCCAATGCCGCGACGCAATCCTTCGAGGACGCGCGCGAAAGCGTCAGGGCCTTTCTCAACGCTCCGTCCAAGGATCAAGTGATCTTCACCCGCAATGCGACGGAGGCGATCAATCTCGTGGCCCAGAGCTTCGGCGGCCTTGTCATCGGCGAGGGCGACGAGATCGTGCTGTCGATCATGGAGCACCATTCCAACATCGTGCCGTGGCACTTCCACCGCGAGCGCCGTGGCGCCGTCATCAAATGGGCGCCCATCGACGATGACGGCAATTTTCTGCTCGATGAATTTGAGAAACTGCTAACGCCGAAAACCAAGATCGTCGCTATCACCCACATGTCGAATGCGCTGGGCACGATCGTGCCGGTCGCTGAGGCGATCAAGCTCGCCCACGCGCGCGGCATTCCCGTGCTCGTCGATGGCAGTCAGGCGGCGGTGCATATGCCGGTCGACGTGCAAGCGTTAGATGCCGATTTCTACGTCTTCACCGGCCACAAGACCTACGGGCCCACCGGTATCGGCGTGCTCTATGGCAAGGTCGAACATCTGAAGCGCATGCCACCCTATCAGGGTGGCGGTGAGATGATCAGCGAGGTGACGACCGAAAGCATCACCTATAACGATCCGCCCCACCGCTTCGAGGCGGGAACACCCGCCATTGTTCAGGCGATCGGTCTTGGCGCGGCGCTGGATTACATGCGCGGCATCGGCCTTGCCAACATCGCCGCCCATGAGGCGGGCCTCCGCGATTACGCCATGCAGCGCCTTTCCCAGATCAACTCGCTGCACATCTATGGCCGCGCCAGGGACAAGGGCGCCATCGTTGCCTTCAACATGGCGGGCGCCCACGCCCATGACGTGGCGACCGTCATCGACCGGGCAGGGGTGGCCGTGCGCGCCGGCACCCATTGCACCCAGCCGCTACTCGCTCGCTTCGGCGTCACCGCCACCTGCCGGGCCTCCTTCGCCATGTATAACACTCGCGAGGAGGTTGACGTGCTGGCGGAAGCCCTTATCTCTGCACAAAGGATTTTCCTGTGACCGAGACCCTTGCCCAGACCGTGGCCGCAACGCCGCCCACCGCCATCCCGCCCGACGACTTGGCGCGGATGACCGACGATATCGTGGCAGCACTCAAAACCGTCTTTGACCCGGAAATCCCGGTGGACATCTATGAGCTCGGCCTCATCTACAAGGTCGATATCGACGACGACCGCAACGTGGCGATCGAAATGACGCTGACAGCTCCCGGCTGTCCGGTGGCGGGTGAAATGCCGGTATGGGTGGAAAATGCCGTTTCGACGGTCGCCGGTGTCGCCAGCGTAAAAGTAACCATTGTTTTCGATCCGCCATGGGATCATAGCCGCATGTCCGATGAAGCGCGCGTCGCGCTCAATATGTGGTAAGGTGAAGTGATGGCAACCACAAACCCCCGTCCCCGTCCGCAGGCCATGAAACTCACCGAGGCCGCCGCCCGCCGCGTCCGCGAAATCATGGCCAAATCCGAAAGTCCCGTCGCGGGGCTTCGCATTGGCGTCAAGAATGGCGGCTGCGCTGGCATGGAATACACCATGGAATGGGCGGCGGAGCAGAAGCCCTTCGACGAAATCGTTGAAGACAAGGGCGTCAAGGTTCTGATCGACCCCAAGGCCATTATGTTCCTGCTTGGCACCGAGATGGATTTTCAGGCCACCACACTCAAATCCGGCTTCGTGTTCAACAACCCGAACCAGACCTCCGCCTGCGGCTGCGGCGAGAGCGTGCAATTGAATCCCGCGACAACCGCGGCCTGATCCGATAAACAAACCGGATGGGCAATTTCGTCCTGGCAGTCGCGATTATCTTCGGCGGCTGGTGGCTTCTGCGCAAGCTCGCCAGTTCCCAGCCGAGACAAGTACGCGGGCTCACTCGGAAACTTGCTGGCGGCGCCATCATCACGGTTGCGGGTTTTCTGATGCTACGGGGCGCCTCCAATATCGCCATTCCGCTTTTCATTCTGGGAGCAGGCCTCGTGGGCGAAACGGCGCTGTTTCCCAATGGCTTGCAATGGCCCGGCGCCGATCGCGCGCCTCCACGGCAAGCTCCCGCCTCACGGGGATCGATGACTCGCGATGAGGCCTATGCAGTTCTGGGGTTAAAACCGGGCGCCACCGTTGCCGATGTCCGCGCCGCCCACCGCCGTCTCATGAAGGACTTTCACCCCGACCATGGCGGCAGCAACTACCTCGCCATCAAGATCAATCAGGCCAAGGATCTGCTGTTTCAGGATTTGGGCGCCACCACGTAGCAGGTCGTATTTACACGCGCCAATTGCTTGCAAGCCTCCCGTGCTGCCTTCTCGGTGAACCCTGAAAAGCGGGCGCGGTAGGTGGTCTTGTCACCTTTCTGCACTGTCACGGTGAAAGCGGGCTTGCCCCGCAATTCAGTGGGGCCGTCGGCGCGGAGCTTGGTGAGCCTCGAGGCCGCGTCCTTCTTCGTGGCGTAGGCGCCAATTTGGATGTTCCAGGCCCCGGCGGGCAATGATGCGACAGTTTTGGTGGCGGGCTTCTTGCTGGCAACGGATTTCGTGGTTACGGGCTTCACGTCCGCCTGTTTGGTTTGCGGCTTTACTTCAAACGGCAGCTTCTTGGGCAGGACTGAGGGCACCAGGGTCGCTTCGATGATCTTTGGTTCCGGCTTTTTTTCTGGGACAGCGGTTTCGGCCTTGGCGGTGGCAGCGGTTTTTACATCCCCCGGATGCTCGCCACCGGTGGAAGATTGGGCGGCCTCGGCCATGGCGGCCGCCAGTGGATCGATAGCGCCCGTGGAAGATCCAGCCAGCGCCGCGATGGTCTTGCCGTCGACGCACTTGGGAAATGCCTTGTCGAGCATCTTCTTCATGTAGGCGTTTCGCGCCTTGCCCGAGGTTCCCCCGAGGACAACGCCGACGATACGTTTGTCACCGCGTTTAGCCGAGGTCGTGAGGTTGAAGCCGGAGGCATGGATGTATCCGGTCTTGATGCCATCGGTCCCGGCATATTTGCCGAGCAGCCGGTTATGGGTGGCGGTCGTGCGCCCCCGGTAGGTGAAGGCCATGGTGCGGAAATAGGGATAATACTGCGGGAAGTCGCGCTGTAGGCGAAGGCCCAGGGTGGCCATGTCACGCGCCGTCGTCACCTGCGCCGGATTGGGGAGCCCTGAGGCATTGCGGAACACCGTGCGGCTCATGCCGAGGCGCTGGGCCGTGCGGGTCATGCGTTCGGCGAAGGCTGCTTCGGTGCCGCCGAGAGATTCGCCCACGGCCGCCGCCACATCGTTGGCGGACTTCACCACTAGGGCCTTGATCGCCAACTCCACAGAAATTTCCGCGCCGGGTTTCACCCCAAGTTTCGATGGCTGCATGCGTGCTGCCCGCGCCGACATGACAATGGGCGAGGTGAGCTTGATCTTGCCCGATTCGAGATCCTCGAAGACCAGATAAAGCGTCATCATCTTGGTAAGTGAAGCCGGATGCCGGCGCCCGTCAGGGTCGACGGATGACAGAACCTTGCCGGTTCGCGCATCCACGGAAATGGCGGAAAAGGCCACCTTGGCAACCCCGGGTTGCGCCAGCACAAATGCCCCAAAAAGCAGGATGAGGGAGAAGAAAACGCCCCGCCACAGGAACTGGCAACCGGGGGCTGACACGCGCCGAAGCGCCGCACCAATAAAAACCATGCTGACTCCACCTGTCCGGCTGCCCCGCCGGTCCCGTACACATAGACGTCTGGCCCGCCCCCAGCCAATTAACCTTCGCTGCCGTTACAGAGTGGTAAACAGCCCGCGAATCCACTTTAAACCAAATTCGTTATGTTGCAATGCAAAATAAACTTGACAAAAATGGTGCAGTGCATATATTCGCCCTATCGAGTTGCGTAACCCCTGCTAACCCTATGGAGACATTAGATGATCAAGTCGTTTGAAGAATTGCAAAGCATCGGCAAAGGCAGTTTTGAAGCCTATGCCGCCTCGGCCAATGCCCAGACCAAGGGTTTCCAGGCCATGGCCCAGGACGCTGCCGAATTCTCCCGGAAATCGTTCGAAACCAGCACCGCCGCTGTCGAGCGCGCCACTGCCGCCAAGTCCATCGAGACGGCCCTGGAAGTCCAGCAGGGCTATGCCAAGGAGGCCTATGAGGCCTTAGTCGGCCAGATGAGCAAGTTCGGCGAGCTTTACCTCGCCACCGCCAAGGAGGCCTACAAGCCCTTCGAAGCCAGCTTCCAGGCGTTCGGTATCAAGACCGCCGGTAAGTAAGTTTAGGCGTCCACTGAGTTTGGCCCGTCGTGCACCGCACGGCGGGCTTTTTTATTAAGCGAGGTCAATCGCCACGGGAACGTGATCCGATGGCTTCTCCCAGCCGCGCACATGAGCGTCGATGCGTGCCGTCCGTAGCCTGTCGGCTGCCTGAGGCGACAGCAGGAGATGATCGATCCGGATACCATTGTTCCTCTGCCATGCGCCCGCCTGATAGTCCCAGAAGCTATAAACTCCGGGTTGATCGGCCAGAATGGCACGGACCGCGTCGGTCAGTCCGAGATTTTGCAAAATGCGGAACTTCGCCCTCGTCTCAGGCAGGAACAGGGCGTCGGTCAACCAGTTCTCCGGAAATTTCGCGTCGAGCGCTTTGGGGATCACATTGTAATCTCCGGCAAGAACCAAAGATTCTTCAAGCTCCATCAACTCCTGTGCATGCGCCGTGAGACGGTCCATCCACGCCAGTTTGAAAGCATATTTTTCAGTGCCGGCCGGATTGCCATTGGGCAGATAAATAGAGGCGACCCGCACCATGCCTGAACTGTAGGGAATCAGCGCCTCGATATAGCGGGCAGGGGACTCTGAATCGTCGCCGGGAAGCCCGCGGCGCACATCTTCCGGCTTGCCCTTCGACAGGATAGCGACGCCGTTATAGGACTTCTGGCCGTGAACGATTACGTTGTAGCCCAGGTCCTCGAATGTCGAAGCCGGAAAACTTCCCGTCTCACATTTGATTTCCTGCAGACACAGCACGTCCGGATTGGCTTCCTTCACCCAGGCGACGGCGGTATCGATGCGGGCCCTGACCGAGTTGATATTCCATGTGGCGATGATCATGGCGCCCATGATGGAACCATGGGACATTTGGTTCAAGAGCTACACGGACGAAGTCACCGGCCGTATTCCAGTTTCGGATACCAATCCGTGCCGCGGCCCTCCGGCGTCGAATCGAGGATAGTCCAAAGCGGCATGAGATCGGGAGCGCCGCG
>JACMJT010000221.1 GCA_014380505.1 Hyphomicrobiales bacterium
CGCTCGCACCTCATCGGCTCAGAGGCTTTCCTCGCGGCATACTCGGCGCTGTTGATCAAAACCTGTCATCGGCGCGGCTGCTTCGCCATAGGAAGCACGGCGCAAATTCCGGACCGCGATGATCAGGCGAGGGCTGACCAGGAGTACCAGGCGCGGAACGGCCTTGACGGCACGGGCGTGGCAAACCCGGACCTGGTGCCCCCCGCCCTGAAAATATTCAACGAGCTGATGCCGACGTCGAACCACCTCTATGTGGCGCGCGACGATGTGAAGGTGGGCCAGAAGGAATTGCTCGAGATCCACAAGGGCACAAGAACCGAGGTGGGCTTTCGCCGGAATATCCGTGTCTTTCTATACTATGCCGAAGCCTGGTTCCGGGGCCATGGCGTGATTGCCCTCGACAATATGATGATCGACACGGCGTCGGCGGAAATCGCGCGCGCGCAAATCTGGCAGTGGCTCAAGTTGGAATTGAAACTGGACGGCGGCCAACGTACCACCCGCAAGTTCTTCGATGCCTGCCTCGCCGACGAGATGAAACGGGTGAAGGAAGAGGCGGGAGCGGAGGCCTATGGGGCCGGCCGCTTCAAGGAGGCGCTCGCGCTGCTGAAGGCGCTTGCGGCGTCCAAAACATTCGTATCGTTTTTCACCCTTCCGGCCGGTGAAAAAATTCAACATTGAGCGGGCGGCGTTTCGATCTTATGGTCGATCAAGGACGGCAGATCGTCCAAAAACAATCCACGGGCAATGGGAGGATATAAAATATGCGGAAGACATTATGGACTGGCGCTTTTGCTCTGGCGTTGGCCGGACTTTCCACCATGGCTCTGGCCGAGGAGCGCAAGCTGACGGGCGATGAGATCAAGGCAGCGCTGAGCGACAAGAAAGTTGCCGGCACCACCGAAAATGGCGCCGGTTGGACCCAATCCTTCAAGGCAAACGGCGATACGCTCTATCAGTTGGTCGGCACGGAAGCTCAAAACGGGGCTTGGGAGGTCCAGGGCGAAAGGTTTTGCTCGCAGTGGCCGCCCGATCCGGCCTGGGTGTGCTACGACGTCACGGGAGAAAACGACCGCGTCACGTTCATTTCGGACACCGGCAAGACCTGGCCCGGGAAAGTTCTGCCCTAGCGCGGCTGGTTAGACTGGAAAGCCGCTCGGTGGGCGGCGATGGAGAGTACGACAAAAAATGGTACAGCTGCCCCGGCTCGAACGGGGGACCCCTAGATCCACAATCTAGTGCTCTAACCAACTGAGCTACAGCTGCATTCTATGGCAGCTTAGTAATCTTAAGCGCACGCAAATTCAAGACAGCAAAAAGGCCCGCAAATCGAGTGCGGGCCTTATGCGTTGAGAGGAGGAATTAACCGGCGAAGGACTTGGAAGCCTCGCCGAAAGACTTGGTGAAGCCTTCTTGCACGGGCTTCAGGGTTTCCTTGGCAAGCGCCATGTTGAGTTCACCGAGTTCGGTGGCCTGGCGCTGCATGGCCTGGGACTGTTCGCGGGCGAAATCCTGCTGGAGGGCGAAGAACTCGGCCGGCTCCTTCACCGTGAAGAGCTTGCGAGCGAACGCGAAGCCCGCGTTCAGGTTGATCTGGGTGATCTCCATGGCCTTCATCTGGATGTCGGCGAAACGGAACTTGTAGGCGCTGGCCGCAGCGTCAAAAACCTGGGCGTTGCTGTGGGCCATGTCGTTGGCCTTCTCGAAGGCCGCCTGGGCCTGATCGACGGATTTCTGGGCGTAGGCCGAAACGTCAGCCGGAACTTCGTTGTTCATCTCAATTCTCGCTTTCTTGTTATTCGACATTGTCATTCTCCTGATTGCCGTGTCTGAGAACCATATAAGCGGGCTTATTGTGCATTGCAACATGTATTTTGCACTGCAACATGACGCATATTTTTCAAAGGGTTAATGAAAGGTGGACGAAATCCGGAAATTTCGTCTATTTTGACTTTATGACGGTGGAGGGTACCCGGTGAGCGGAGCGTTGAGCCCAACGCTGGAAGATCTGCGGGAGATTCCGGAAGCGGCTTGGCTATGGGACGGGGACCGTGCGCGCATCGTGTGGGCAAACCAAGCCGGTATCGCCTATTTCGGCGGCCAATCGCTTTTTGACCTGATCGACCGCCCCTTCGATGCCCGGGAACCCGGTGTCGAGCAGATGGCGGCCCTGTCGCGGTCCCTCCGGCGGGGCGAGATCAACATCTGCCTCATGCACTTTCCATCCTCCGGCGCCCCACCCCTCACTTGCAGTTGCGTGGTCCATGCCCTGGCCGACGGCCGGGCGGGCCTTCTGGTCGCTGCCACACGAACCATGGCCGCCGAGGCGGAGGCGCTTCAGGCGGACAGTGCCGGAGCTTTCGATCTTCTGCCCACGCCCGCCGTCCTGATCGGCAAGGACGGCGCCATTCGCCACCTCAACGGCGCGGCGCTGCTGCTGTTGGGCCCAGGCCAACGCAGTCTCGCTGCTTTGCTCGGCGAAGACGCCGCAACCTCCGATATTCTGGCGCGTCTTGAGCAGGCGGGCACTATCAGCCTCGTGCGCACCATAACGCTGCCCATCGGCCGCCGCGACATCCGTCTAACGGCGCGCCGGCTGGCGTCAGCCGCGGAAAGCGCCCACGCGCTCCTCCTACTTGACGACATCACCGAGCGCCGGGCCCTTGAATTGCAGCTGAGCGGCGCTGGAGCGATGTCCGGTCAAGCCGTACAAACCGGCGCCGAAGCCTTCGACAGGCTGGGTCCGGTGCTCAAGCAGGAAACGGCGGCTGCGGCGAAGCCCGAAACCATGTCGGTGTCCGTGGCGCAGCCTTCCCGCAAGCGCATTGATATTCCAGATCTCGTCCGCAGCCACATCGACCGGCTGACGGAGGCTGTGCTCATCGCCAAGGACGATCGCCTGCTCTACGGCAATCCCGCCGCGTGCAAGCTCTTGGGCCACGGAACCGCCGAAGACCTGATCGACGATCAGCTTGTGAGCGGCCGCTTCGCAACGCTCAGCCAATCCCTGCCCGCGACCGCCATCGAGGTTTCCGGCGGCGGTCCCGTGATGGCCATGGCGCATATGAGCGTCATTCCCTGGCTCAATGGTCCGGCGAGGCAGTTCGTGCTGGAACCTATCGCTGCCCCGATGGCCGAAGCCGTTTCCCCGCTGCCACCACCGCCCTTACGCAAACCGGAGCCGGCTATCGAGGCAGCCCCGGTCAAGGCGCCCTTGCCGGA
>JACMJT010000022.1 GCA_014380505.1 Hyphomicrobiales bacterium
CACCTTGGTCCAGACATTCCAGTATTGCGCGGACGGCATCACGCTGATCTTGACGCGGATGCCGGCTTCCTTCCATTGCTCCACCATCGCCTGCACCGCAAGTAGCTCCCAGTCGGGCTGCGGGCGACACACGATCTCCGTATCGATGCCGCCCGGATAACCGGCCTCTGCCAGCAGTGCTTTCGCTTTGGCAATATCCTGCTTCATGTAGCCCACATCCGCGTATTCGGGGTGCGTCGGCGCGACATGATGATGTTCGCCGCGTTTCCCTAAGCCGCGATAGGCCACCTTGAGAACGGCTTCGGGATCGGTGGCGTGGCGCAAGGCCTGCCGCACGCGCTTGTCATCGAACGGCTTGATCGAGTGGACACGGGCCACAGCGGTATAAGCCGTGTCGATGATGTTGATCTGGACGTGCGGTATCCGCTCTATCGTAGAGTAGGTGGTAATTGCGCCTTGATAGATCATGTCGACTTGTTTGGAAGCCAGCGCGGCGACCTGGGCGGCCGCATCGTCGCCGAGATCGATGATTTCGAAATTCTCGATATGCGCGCCGCCGCCCCAGTGGCCCGTCTTGCGCGCAACGAATTTTGCCCGCTTGCCGACATCGAGCTCGACCATCTCGAATGCACCGGTGCCGTTGCTGCCCACCTTGAACTCGCCATTCTCAAGCGGGTCCATGACCATTAATGGATAATGGAATAGGGCCTCGGGAATACTGAGATTGGCCGACTTGCCATTGAGCTTGACCGTGAAGTCATCGATTTTTTGAATCGCGTTGGCATCCCACAGCCGGGTCGACTTTTTCGCAACGCCTTTGTCGTCCTTTTCACCGGTCTCGAACTCATCAAGGATAAAACCCTTCAAAAGACCGACGACGGAAGAGCCAGTCTTGGGATCGAGCACACGCCTGATATTCCACGCGACGTCCTCGGCTGTGAGCTTCCGGTTATCCTTGCGCCACGTTACATCTTTGCGCAGATGCAACGTCCACGACTTGAGATCAGGGCTCGCTTCCCATTTCTCCACCAGGTTGGGACGTGTGACGTTATCGATGCCGGTGTAGGTCAGATAGTCGAGCGTTTGGCGCCCGGCATTCGCGGCCTCGACCCAGGAATAAGTGTGGGGGCTCTTGAGGTCTTGGACGCGCGAGCCAAGGCGCACCGTGCCGCCCTTCTTCGGTGTCCCTTGCGCCTTCGCCGGGCTGGGCAGACCCGCCATGCCAAAAGCGATGGGCGCGGCGACACCGAGCAGCGTCGCCACGCGCAAGAATTCGCGCCGATCCAGCTTTCCGTCTGCGAACTCGCGCCCTGCCAGTTTGATGATCGGATGAAGTTTGTCGGCCATCGCTTCCCCCCAGGTGGTAATTGCTGATGTCGGCGGTCCGTTAAGGATCTAGCCGTCCTTCCACGTTCACACCAATTGAGCCTTGGCCCGCTTCCAGACACGCGGTAGAGTGCATGCTACTCGCTTATGAGGCGCCCCGCCGATGCCGCAGTTGGTCGGCGTAATGCAGATGGTGTTCGCGAAGCTCCTTGGCGCCGCGAAGCCCCTTGGCGCTGCCGAAAATGTAGTGCTTCGACATATCGGGCGAGTAACGGCTGGCCAGCGGCTTCCGCCCAAGGGCCTCGGCGAGCGCGCGGATATGGTGTGGACCTGCACCACAGCATACGCCGAGATAACGCACTCCCAAGTCGTATGCAGCCTTGCCGAACTCGGCGATCTCGAAGCGGTTGCAGGTGAACGGATCGAGCGCGATCGGGAACGGATGATCGCGCGGAATATAGTCGCAGTGCCTGTCGCTCAGGGATTGAAAGGTCGGCTCCCTGACGGTCGTGCGATATGCCACCGGCAGAGCCGCCATGGGCACCTCGACCTTTTTCCGGATTTTCTTCAGGAGCGGGAGCATCGTCTTTGGCCCGCGGGCGCAATTGAGCCCGACCACGTCGGCGCCCCGATCCTCCAGGCGCTTGCACGCATCCTCCGGCGTCCAACCCTCGCGCGGGACCCCGTTGGTGGGGATCGCTAGCGTAATCTCGGCCGTCATTTTGGTAGCCTTGATCGCTTCGAGCGCCATCAGCGCTTACCCTCC
>JACMJT010000222.1 GCA_014380505.1 Hyphomicrobiales bacterium
TCCTGATCGAAGAGGTGGGCGCATGACACCGCAAGCGTTGAAAAAAGCCGCCAAACCCGCGGCCCCCATCGTCGATGCCATCACGCTCGAAGTCGTGCGGGCCGGTCTCGTGTCGATCGTCCATGAAATGTCGATCACCATGGATCGCACCTCCTACTCGACGATCATCCGCGAAGTCCACGATTACAGTTGCGTGCTGTTCGACGGCCAGGGCCGGCTGATCGCCCAGGCCGAAGGCATACCGATCTTCAACGGCAGCATGAATTTCGTGATCGACGCGGTGCTGGCGCGCTTCCCGGTGGCCAGCATGAAACCCGGCGATATCTTCATCTCGAACGATCCCTATACCGGCGGCGGCACCCACAAGAACGACATCAACATCGTCATGCCGGTGTTCTGGAACGGCGAGGCCGTGATGCTGAGCGCCAGCAAGGCGCACCATCTCGATATCGGCGGCAAGGATGCGGGAAGCTGGTCGTCGGATGCGCGTAACACCTTCCAGGAAGGCTTGAGCATTCCGCCCATGAAGCTTGCAACCGAGGGCGTCATCAACGAGGCGATCACCGAAATCCTGTTCGCCAACATGCGCGTGCCCGCACTTTCGCGAGGCGATTTTGCCGCGCAGATCGCCGCCGGTAAAACCGCCGAGCTTCGCGCCCATGCCTGGCTGAAAAAGAACGGCGTGGCCCTGTTCAAGAGCGCCGTCGACGAATTGATCGCCCATGGCGAACGCATCACCAGGGCTGGCATCGAAAAAATCCCCGACGGCGTCTACAAGGCCAAAGGTTTCGCCGACGCCGATGGCGTCACCGACATTCCCATTCACATCGAAGTCACGGTGACGGTCAAGGGCGGCGACATCTATGTCGATTTCACGGGAAGCGACAAGCAGCGCGACGGCGCCGCCGGCAATTGCCATTGGGTGAACACCGTCTCCATGACCCGCGAATTCATGATGTTTTTGACCGACATCGCACTCGGCGGCAACGAAGGCTCCTACAAGCCCATCCATGTGACAGCACCCGCAGGCTCCGTGTTCAAGCCGAACTATCCTGCTCCCGTTACCACGGGCATGGGCGACATGGGCACGCGCCTCATCGAACTGCTGTTCCAGGCGCTCGCCGACGTGCTGCCGGATGAGGTGATCGCCGGCACCTTCGGCAATTTCAGTTGCCTGACTCTCGCTGGCTTCGATCCTGACCACGGCACCGAGTTCGTGCACTTCTCGCCCTACGCGGGCGGTTGGGGCGGCCGCGCTTTCGCCGATGGCAACAGCGCCATGGTTTCGCTGGGCAGCGGCGACAATTACAACGTTCCCTGCGAGGTGATGGAAACCAAGTTTCCGGGCCTTCGCGCCAAGAGCTATCGCCTCATCGAGCGCTCCGCCGGTGCCGGCAAGCATCGCGGCGGCTTCGGTGTCGCCTATGATTACGAGATGACCATTCCCGGCGAATTCACCGTGGCTCTCGATCGCGACAAGTTCCCACCCTACGGCCTGTTCGGCGGCGGCACCGGCCAGCCCAGCGGTCTCGTGATCAGCCCTGGAACGCCCACGGAAAAGCGTTTCGCCCGTGCAAGCGGCGTTAAGATTCCAGCCGGCACCATCCTCAGCCACCGCACCGCCGGCGGTGGCGGCTACGGCAACCCCAAGGACCGCCCGGCATCCCAGGTGCTCGACGATGTGCTCGATCAACTGATCTCTCTCGAAGATGCAAGGGACAAGTATGGCGTGGTGATCGACGCCAAAACCATGAAGCTTGACCAGAGCGCCACGGACCGGACCCGTTCGGCTTAGAGCCGTTTCGTTGACAATCGGGCTGAGCGGTACAATAGTTCCGCTCCCTATGAATCTTGAGCTGAAGCACTACCGCGCTTTCATCGTGCTGGCCAAAACACTGCATTTTGGCCGCGCGGCGGAGAGCCTCAACATGGCGCAGCCGCAGCTCAGCCGCCTCGTCAAATTCATCGAAAGCGAAGTGGGCGTCCCCCTCGTGGTGCGCACGACGCGGAATATTTCGCTCACCCCCGCGGGTAAGGTTTTTCTCGACCATGGCACTCTGCTGATCCAGCAGGCGGAGAACGCGCTCCAGATCACGCGCAAGGCTGCCGAAGGTTTGTTCGGCTCGGTCACCATCGGCTACATGGATTTTGCCATCAGCGGGCCGCTGCCGCGCATCCTCAGGGCCTTCCGCCACAAGTTCGCCGATGTCGATATCGTGCTGGATCATCTGTGGACGGAACGGCAGCGTGCCCTAATCCTCGATCGCGGCATCGACATGGGCTTCCTCATCGGCCCCTTCGAGCACCCTGATGTCACCAGCATGGCAGTCGGTTCAAGCCAGTTGATGGTGGTCCTGCCCGAGGCCCA
>JACMJT010000223.1 GCA_014380505.1 Hyphomicrobiales bacterium
CTCGGTCAGCCGCATGAGCCTGTCATCGCGTCTGCAGGGAGCGGGCGAGGCCAATATCCTTCGCATTGAAAGCGGCCAGCGCCAGGATGTGAAGCCGGCCTCTCTTGCGCAGGGCACGGAGATTGAAGTCCGCGATCTTTTCTATGCCACGCCTGCCCGCCTGAAATTCCTGAAAACCGATCGCACCGAAACGGCTGAGGCCGCTGACGTGGTGCGCAGGCTGGCTCTGGCGCACCCTGCCACGGGCTTCACCTTCGTCACCGAAGAACGCCGCATGATTGATGCGCCGGCAAACGAAACGCGCGATGCCCGCGTTGCCCGTATCATGGGAACCGAGTTCAGGGAAAACGCCGTGCCGTTTATGGGCGAGCGGGAGAATATCACCGTGCAGGGCTTTGCCGGGCTGCCAACCTACAGCAGAGCCCAAGGCAACATGCAGTTTGCCTTTGTGAATGGCAGGCCGGTGCGCGACAAGCTCATCGCCGGAGCCATTCGCGGCGCCTACGCGGATTTAATGTCGCGCGCCCGCTTCCCCGCCCTTGCCCTGTTCCTGACCTGCCCGCCGGACCGCGTCGACGTGAATGTCCATCCCGCCAAATCCGAAGTGCGGTTCCGGGACAGCGCCTTTGTGCGCGGCCTTATTGTTTCAACCATCCGCGCCACCCTGGCCTCCATGGGCGTGGCCTCCAATACGGGCATGGGCCGGGCCACAGTTTCAAGCTTCAGACCCATGACGTCACCCACCTACGGCGGCTTCGCCGAGCGCCAGGCCGCCTTCGAAATGGACATGCCGCTGGCCGCGCCCATGGCCGAAACGGCCTTCACCGAAGATTTTCCGCTGGGTACTGCCCGCGCCCAATTTCACGACAATTACATCGTAGCCCAAACCAAATCCGGCATCGTTCTGGTTGACCAGCACGCCGCCCATGAGCGGCTGGTCTATGAACGCTTGAAACGCGAACGCGCCGAGGATGGTATTGCAACCCAGCCCTTGCTTGTGCCGCAAGTCGTCGAGCTTGATCCCAGCGATGTTGAACGCTTGAGCGGCGCCGCAGAATTATTGGCGCAGTCCGGCCTTGTACTCGAAGCCTTTGGCGATGGCGCCGTGCTGCTGCGCGAAATCCCGACCGCACTTGGCAGCGCCGATATCGCCGGCATTGTCAAGGACATCGCCGATGAATTGGCGGAACTGGGCGAAACCACCGCCGTCGACGAACGCATCAATCACGTGCTGGCCACCATGGCCTGCCACAACTCGGTGCGCTCCGGCCGCAAACTCAAGCCCGATGAAATGAACGCGCTGCTCCGCGAAATGGAAGCTACGCCCAACTCCGGCCAGTGCAACCACGGCCGCCCAACTTTTGTGGAGTTGAAACTGGCCGATATTGAGAGACTATTCGGGCGGCGTTGAGAATCGTTTCAATAGTTTAATCCTCATCCTGAGGTGCTCGCGAAGCGAGCCTCGAAGGATGGCCGCGTGCCCTGACCCCGCTCCTTTTCGCGAGCCAAGGCAGGGCATCATAATCGCCACGTATCAACGCCTCTTTCTTGTCTCGGCGCCAGCCTTTGATCCGCCGTTCTGCTGCAATAGCTTCAGTAATAAGATCGAAGTGTTCAGCCCAAATCAACCTTACTGGCCTACAGTCTCTTGTCCACGCTGTGGTGTAATGCCCCGCTTGGTGTTCCCACACACGCGCTTCAATTTCTTCGTATCGCGACGAACCAACATAGTATGCGTCATCGGCACACTTTAAGATATAGACCCAGCAACCCGCCATTGGTGTTTGTCCTTCTGACCCTTCGAGGCTCGCTGCGCTCGCACCTCAGGGTGAGGATGTTACAATTTGAGCGCCAAGGCAATATTCTCAACTGGGCGAGGAAAATCTATAAAATCGTACCTTCGTCTCCCCGTAGCTGCGCTCATCAATGAGCGTCAGCCTAGCAACGTCAGGCACGTTGGCTTTTTCAATCTCTTCCAGAACC
>JACMJT010000224.1 GCA_014380505.1 Hyphomicrobiales bacterium
ATCCACATTTTCCGCGGCATGTATTACGGTTCATACAAGGCGCCACGCGAAGTCTTATGGATGATCGGCGTGCTGATCTATCTGGTGATGATGGCAACCGCCTTCATGGGCTATGTGCTGCCGTGGGGCCAGATGAGCTTCTGGGGCGCCAAGGTCATCACCAATCTGTTCTCGGCCATTCCCTTTTTCGGCGAGTCGATCACCACCTGGTTGTGGGGCGGCTATGCCGTCGATAATCCGACGCTGAACCGTTTCTTCTCGCTTCACTATTTGCTGCCGTTCGTGCTGGCGGGGCTGGTGGCGCTCCATATCTGGGCGCTGCATGTGCCGGGCAACAATAATCCGACGGGGGTCACTGTCCGTAACGGTCAGGACACCGTTCCATTCCATCCCTATTACACCTTGAAGGATGGTTTCGCGACGGTGGTATTCCTGATGGTGCTCGCGGCCTTTGTGTTCTTCCTGCCAAATTACATGGGCCACGCTGTCAACTCCGAGGAAGCGAATCCACTGGTGACGCCCGCCCATATCGTGCCTGAGTGGTATTATCTGCCGTTCTACGCGATCCTCCGCGCCATTCCCGACAAGCTCGGCGGCGTCGTTGCCATGTTCGGCTCGATCCTCATCCTGTTCGTGCTACCGTGGCTCGATACCTCGCGGGTGCGCTCGGCAACCTACCGGCCGATTTTCAAGCAGTTCTTTTGGGTGTTCGTGATCGTCTGCGTGGGCCTCGGCTATCTCGGCTCGAAGCCGGCGGAGGGGGCCTATGTGATCTGGTCGCGCATTCTCACGGCCTATTACTTCATCCACTTCCTGGTGATCCTGCCGCTGCTCGGCCTGCTCGAATCGCCGAAGCCGTTGCCGCCGTCGATTTCCGAGGCGGTGCTTGCCAAGAAAACGCCCGCCGTGCCGGCCGAGTGATTGGGGGACGACCGATGAAAATTTTCAAGACACTCGCCAGCGCGGCTGCTGGGCTGGCGCTGCTCGGGGGCTGGGCACTGGCCGCCGAGGGCCAGAAGGATGCAAAGGACGTGTCCTATTCCTTCGAGGGGCCGTTTGGGCGCTTTGACAAGGGCCAGTTGCAACGGGGCTACAAGGTTTACAAGGAAAGCTGCGCCCAGTGCCACGCGATGAAATACGTGTCGTTCCGCAACCTCGCCGAAGAGGGGGGGCCCGGCTTCTCGGAAGATGAGGTAAAGGCGCTGGCCGCGACATTCACCGTGAACGATGGGCCGGGCGAGGATGGCGAGATGTTCGAGCGGCCGGGCCTTCCATCCGATCGCTTCCCCTCGCCATTCGCCAACGAAAAGGCGGCCGCCAACGCCAATGGCGGAGCCGTTCCGCCGGACCTCTCGCTCATCACCAAGGCCAGAGCCGGCTGGTATGGCACCTTCAACCAGTTCATCCATGGCATCGGCGGGCCGGAATATGTCTACTCGGTGGTGACCGGCTTCGAAGAGCCCCCGGCGGAGCTCAAGGCGGAGCAGCCGGAGGGCAAATATTACAATCCGTATTTCGCCAGCGGCCACTGGATTTCCATGGCGCCGCCGCTCGTGGACGGCCAGGTGACCTTCGATGACGGCAAGCCCAACACGGTCGCCGACATGGCGAGGGACGTCTCGGCATTCCTCGCCTGGACGGCGGAGCCCAAGCTCGAAGAACGCAAGAGCATGGGCTTCATGACCATGATCTATCTCGGCGTGCTGGCGCTATTGCTCTATCTGGTGAAAAAGAAGATCTGGGCTCGCGTGCACTGAGTAGCGTGTCAAACGGTTGATGTTTGAACGTGCTTTACGGGGCCTTCACGGCGTGGATGAGGGCGCCTTTTTTGCGCATGACGTGTTTGACGAAGGGTTGTTGCAGCAAACGCTTCTGTTCAGCCGCATCGAAGGCGTCGTGCTTGCGGCTGCACGTTTTCCGCATCTGATCCCAGAGTTTGGCGGCTTTCTCATCGGCACCGGCACAACTCTCCGCATTGATGGCCCTTGCCTTGTTCTCCAGATCCTGGGCGCACTCCAGCCAGATGGCGCGGTGGGTTTCCTCGTGCTTTTTGAGGAACTTGGCGAATTGCTTCCAGCGCGACCTGTCGGTGGGCGGCAGCACGGACTCGTTCTTGATTTGCGGCAAGCGAATGACGAAATCGATCTTCAGCCGGTATTCCTGGACGATGCAGCTCTTGGCTTGCAGGAGTTTGCCATCCTGGGAGGTGGTGGCCGACGTGGCGGCATAGGCTTTTTGGCCATTCACGTGGGGACCGCGGCGGAGCATGTTGGAATAGATTGCCGACGCCGTGGTGCCGCTGATCGAATAATAGGAGTATTTCGTGGTCTGGAGGGGCCTGGCGTCGGCTCCCGCGGCGAACAGGAAACAACTCAACGTGGCAGCAATCTGCAGCGAACGACGGATCATCCCGCTATTTCCCCGATTCAGCCCCGAATCTCAACTGATTATTGGCCGACGATCCAGTCACGGTCAAGCGGGAAAGAGAGGAGGGCACGATCCTAAAACCCCCTTGCCTGACCTCCGGGCCTGACGCATAATCTTCCCATGCGCCAGAATGGCACTGTGAAGTTCTTCAACCAGGCGAAGGGGTATGGGTTCGTGTCCCCCGAAGATGGCGGCAAGGATGTCTTCGTCCATATCACCGCCGTCCAGAAGTCGGGCATTCCGGAACTCAGCGAAGGCCTGAAGATCAGCTTTGAAGTGCAGGAAGATACGCGGGGGCGTGGCCCCCAGGCCGTCGATTTGCAACTCATCTGAACGGGTTCCGAGTCTGGATAAAACATGGGGTAAAGAAACTATCATTCGTACTTTTTGCCGCGGCGCTGGGCTTGGCTGGACTAGCCCAGCCCGCAAGCGCTGGTCCGGAATGCAAGTGCCGCGCCGATGGCCAGCAATACAACCAGGGCCAGATCCTGTGCCTCCGGGGAAAATTGCAGCGCTGCGAGATGGCTCTCAACAATACATCGTGGAAAGTCATCGCCGATATCTGCCCCTTGGCGGATCTTCCGTTGCCGCGCTCGCCTTTGCCGTCTCCCCGGTCATAGCTCCCAAGCCCACAACGCCATGCCTCTGGCAACGGCCTTCTGCTAGCGTCAGCGCACCATGAAACGCGCCCTGATTTTCCAGCATATGGACCATGACCATCCCGGGCGGTTTCTGGATTATTTCGCCGAGGATCACATCATCCCGGAGTTCGTGCGGCTGTGGGAGGGGCAGGAGATCCCGCCTCTGGCTCCTTACGATTTGTTGTTCGTGCTGGGTGGCAAGCAAGACACATGGCAGGAGGCGGATTTCCCGTGGATGAGGGCGGAGAAAGCGGCGATTGGCGAATGGGTGCGGCACCGGGCCAAGCCCTATGTGGGCATCTGCCTTGGCCATCAACTGCTGTGTGAGGCCCTCGGCGGCCAGGTGGGGCTGGCGAAGGCGCAGGAAGTGGGGGTTTTCGATCTGGCGCTGACGGAGGAGGGATTGCGGCACAAGCTGTTTGAGGGCTTGAGCCCCCGCCACAAGGTCATGCAATGGCATTTCGCGGAAGTGACGCAGGCGCCGCAGGGGGCGACGGTGCTTGCTTCCTCGGAGAGCACCGCGATCCAGGCAATCGCCCTCGACCACCATGCCATCGGAACGCAATTCCATTGCGAATTCACGCCGCAATCCATGGGCGGGTGGTCGTCACTCCCCGGTTATATCGAAGCCCTCGAGAGGGCGAAGGGTGCTGGCGCCTATCCGAGATTGCTGGAAGAAGCCTTTCCCCTGATGCCCGGAATGGGCGCAATGACACGGCGCATCTACGATAATTTGATAACGGCAACCGGCCTCAGGCGGTGAGTTGCTCGCGGCTGAGCCAGAAGACTTCGCCTTCGCTTTCTTCGGTGTCGAGCCACAGGAAATCAAGATGGGGATAGTCGGCCACGAGACTTTCGCGGCCCTCGCCCACCTCGCACAACAGGCCGCCTCCCGGGTTTAAGTGAGCGGCGGTTTGGGCTAGGATACAGCGTACGATGTCCAGCCCGTCTCCACCGCCCGCATGGGCTATCACCGGCTCATGGGCATACTCGCGGGGAAAGGCGTCAATTTCGGCCTTGGGCACATAGGGCGGGTTGGTAATGATGAGATCGTAGGTCCTGCCTTCTACCGGCGCGAAAAGATCGCCCTGCAATAGATTGATCCGATTGGTCAAACCATGTTCGTCAATATTGATGCGGGCGACCTCAAGAGCGTCTGTGGAAAGCTCGATGGCATCGATTTCAGCGTTGGGAAAAACGCTGGACGCCAGAATGGCCAGACAGCCGGAGCCGGTGCAAAGATCGAGCACGGACCCTACGTTCCCTGGCGATTCTATCAAATTGCGGCCTTCGCCCCCGAACAGGCCGGAGAACAGCAACTCGCCGATATAGGAGCGCGGCACGATCACGCGCTCGTCCACATGGAAGGGCACGCCATGGATATAGGCGCGTCTCGTGAGGTAGGCGGCGGGCTTGCGGGTTTCTATCCGGGCGCGAATGATATCGCCGAGCGCCTTGCGCTCGGGCTCCGTCAGCCTTGCATCAAGCCACGGATTGATGTCATCGACCGGCAAGTGAAGGGTTTCGAGGATCAGGAAGGCGGCCTCATCAAGAGCCGAAGTTGTGCCGTGGCCATGGACGAGTTTCGCCGCCTTGAACGAGCTCACGGCGAAGCGCAGGAAATCGCGGATGGTGAGAAGCTCAGGCGGCGGGCTGGCGGCGGGCATTGCGGGTTTCCGATGTGGCGCTGAACAGCGTTTGAATGACGATGGCGCAGAGGATCACCGCTCCGCCCGCGAATGTCCAGATGGGCGGCAACTCGCTGGCGGCGAGCCAGGCCCAAAGCGGAGACAGTGTAGGCTCCACCAGGGCGATGAGCGCCAGCTGGGCGGCGGGCACACTCCGCGATCCCACGGTGAAAAGGATAAGGCCCAAGGTGAGCTGAACCGCGCCCATGACGAAGATGACGGCGAAATTTCCCCAGCCGATGGCCAACTGGGCCAAACCGGTTTCGGCGCGAAGCCCCGTGGGCACGAGCAAGACGGCGCCGCAGATCACTATGAGATAGAGCGCATTCCAGATCAGCGCCGCGGACATTTCGGTTTTTTGACCCCAGCGCAGCAGCACGGAATAACAGGAAAAGCAGAAGGCCGAAAATATGGCGAGCGCCGTGCCGGCGAATGTACCGCTGCCGCCCGCGCCAAGAAAGATGATGGCCATGCCGGCAAGCGCAACCGTCATGGCGATCCATGTCACGCCGGGAATATGTTCGCGGAGGATCCAGAAGCCGAGAATGGCCGAGAGGAAGGGAGTGACTCCCACCATGAAGATCGCCTGGGCAACCGTGGTGTAAAACAGCGCGGCGACGAAGGCGAGGCCCGCGGTTCCCACCGCAATGCCGGCGATCACGGCATTCAGTCCGGCGCTTGCCATGCGTGACGGCAGCGCGGTCCCGAAGCGAATGCCGAACCAAAGACCCATGCACAGGAGAACGACCGCCGAGCGATAGAAAATGATCTGCCAGACATCGAGTCCATCGGTGAGGCGCACTAGTGCGCCGCCGACGCTCCAGCAGAGGGCGCCCGCCGCCGCAAAAGCTACGCCCGCGGCATAGCTGAAAGGTTTGGGACTCATGCTGGTTTCCGAACGCTGTTGGCGATGGCTCCGAGGAGGCAAACCGCGAAAACCATGGCCAGCGCATACGGCAGGCCGTCGGGGCCGAAGGCCTCGATCGACCAGCCGGCAAGGAGTGAGCCCAAAATCGCGCCGAGGCCCCAAGTGGTAGCGAAGGATGCTGTGCCGGTGACGAGATCGTGGCCGGAGAAGCGTTCGCCCAGTTCGGCAAGTGCTACCGTGTAGATGCCAGCGGAGGCGGCACCCGCCACCGTGAGGATGGGCCACAGCGCCCAGGTTTCAAAGGACAGCGGTATCAAGGCGCAGGCTGAGGCGGTGACGATGCCGCAACCCGCCATGACCATGCGTTTCGAAAAATGGTCGGCGAGCCAGCCCACGGGGAATTGCAACACCATGTTGCCGACGATGAAGGCGGTGAGCACCAACGCCGCAGTTTCCTGATCCATGCCCTTTTTCACGCCATAGACCGGCAAGAAGCCGAGATTTGCGGCATCGATCAAGGCGAAAAGGCTTACGGCGAGGAGCAGCATCGGCGCCTTGCGGGCAAACCCCAGCACCGAAAGCGGTTCTTCATCGGCACTGTCGATGATTTCATCGCGCACGAAGAAAATGGGCAACGTGGCGAGAACAAGGATCGCCGCGCCGATGACGAAAGGCAGCATCCCGTCGATGCCGGTGATGGTGATGAGGATGGGGCCGCCGCCGAAGCTTGCAGCCAGCACGCTGACGTAGAGCGCCAGGAGGCGCGAGCGATAGGGACCCTCGGCAAAGCGCACCACCCAGGCCTCGCTGATGGAAAACAGCGTGGCGACGAAAAAGCCGTGCAGGATGCGCAAACCGAACCACCACCAGAACACCGGAAAGAACGGATAGGCGAGAACGACCGCCGCCGCGAGCAGGGCCGCGCCGATCACCGCCGCCTTGGCGCCGAAACGCCGCACCAGCGTTGGAATGGTGAAAACCGCAAGCACGATGCCCAGCGGCTGCATGGCGGCGTTGTAGCCGATCAGGTCCGCGCCGATGCCGCGCTTCTCCATGATGAGTGAGAGCAGCGGGAACATCAGGCCCAGCGTGAAGCCAAAGACCGTGATGGCGGCGATGGCGGCGGCCAGGTTGACGAAATTGCGCCTATCCATGGGCAGGCTTTCGCACCAGGCGGCCGCCATTCAATGCAAGGCCAGCGAGCAGGATGGCGTAGAAGACTGCAAGCGTCACCGGCATGGCATTGATGCCGAAGGCGTCAATAGAGGCACCCGCGATGGGCGGGCCGAGCAAACCGCCCACCCCCCACATGGCGGCGAAAGCGGCGGAGCCCGCGATCACATCGGGCCCCTTGAAGGTGTCGCCCATTGTCGCAAGCGCCACCACATAGACGCCGAAAGCACAGGCCGAGAGCATGATGGCGGCGGGCCAGATAGCCCAGGTGCCGATCAGCGGGATGAGGCTGAGGCTCAAGACGATGGTCAGGCCCGCCGTCACCACCACGACGCCGATGCGCGACCAGCGGTCGGCGAGGAGCCCCATGGGATAGAACAAAAACGTGTTGCCGATGATGGCGATGCCGAGAATATGGCTTGCCGTTTCAAGTTCGAGGCCGTGGCGCAGGCCGAAGATGGTGAAGAAGGAAATGAAAACGCTGTCGAAAAGCGTAGCCGCCCCTACGGCGAAGAGGAGAAGGGGTGCGCGGCCAATGAAGCGGAAAAAACCGCCGCCCTGTTTCTGGCGGAAAACATCGTCGCTGACCTCGACGAAGGCGAGCGGTAAAGCGCCCGCCGCGATGCAGGCCATGCCGATGACCCATGGCGTCCAGCCATCGATGCCGGTGTACGGCAGGATGAGCGGACCCACCGAGAAAGTCACGGCCAAAACGCTGACATAGAGCCCCATGATGCGGCCGCGATTGCCGTCACCGGCGAACGTCAGGACCCAGGCTTCGCTGATGGTGAAAAGCGTTCCCGCGGCGATGCCGAAGATGAAGCGGATGGGAAACCACAGCCAGATGGAGGGCATTAGGGGAAACGCCAGCATTGTCGCGATCAGGATTGCAATCACGCCGAGGGCGATCTGCTTAGAGCCAAAGCGGCCAATGATATGGGGGAGCAGCGGACCCGCCATAAGAATGCCGATGGGACCCATGGCGGCATTGACGCCCATGATCCAGGCGGGAATGCCCTGGCGCTCCATCAGCAGCGGCAGAAGCTGCAGGGTCAGCCCCATGGCGATGTCGCAGCAGGCCACCGTCGCAATCGCGGCGACAAGATTGCCATAGCGCCGGGAAGTGGCCGCGGTTTGAGTCATCGGCTGGCTCTAGCTGTTGGGTGTATCGCGGGCAAGCCGTTGCGCGTGGGCTGCAGCGCCGCTATGCAGCGCGGCCATGGCAAAGCTCAAGGTCCTCATTATTCCCGTCACGCCGTTTCAGCAGAATTGTTCGCTGGTTTTCGATGAGGAGGTAATGCGCGGCGCCATCGTCGATCCGGGCGGCGACGTTCCGGCAATTCTGGAGGCGATCAAGCAAAGCGGCGTGGCCATCGAAAAAATTTTGCTGACCCATGGCCACATCGACCACGCGGGCGGTGCCGCGGAGTTGCGCGAGGCGCTTGGAACCTCAATCGAAGGCCCGCACCGGGAAGACAAGTTTCTGCTGGAAGGCCTGCCGGAAAGCGGCGCCAGATATGGCATGATGGGCGTGCGCGCGGTGGAGCCCGACCGCTGGCTTCAGGAAGGCGACACGGTGACAGTCGCTAGTCTCAGCTTCGGTGTGCTGGAAGCACCGGGGCACACGCCGGGTTCAGTCGTGTTCTTCAACGAGGCAAATCGTTTTGCGCTGATGGGCGATGTGCTGTTTCAAAATTCCGTTGGCCGCACCGACTTGCCGCGCGGCAGCCATGAAACGTTGCTACGCTCCATTCGCGAAAAGATTTTGCCGCTGGGCGATGATGTGGCGTTCCTGCCGGGCCACGGCCCAGCCTCGCGCATCGGCGAGGAACGGCGGAACAATCCGTTTTTGCAGCGTACCGCTACTTGAGCTCAAATTGAAATGCTCATACCAAAAACATTTACCGAATTTCTTTTGTCGGAGGGGCGTCCTCTTGCCGAGATCAATCCAGGAAGCGATGAATATGCACTGAAACCCTTAGTCGCGTTAAAGGCTCTTGATCTCTTGTCCGGGAGCCAAGTAGCCGTGCTGGGCGGAGATGTTCTGAAGGACGAAATTGGCAAGCTCACATATACCTATGAAAATTGGTACTGTGAGCGCCTCCCCAAGGAAGATCCACTGCACTATGTTAATCGAAGTCAGATGGTCGCACGTGAGTTTATTAACGCGCTGGTCCGGAAAAATAACGAGACACTCTATGTTGTGCTTGGCTTCTCAGAACTTGGCATTGTGAATGTACAAGGCAGCCGGGACTGACGGAAGGTGAAGGCATCTCGGCGCTGGTCTTGTTTCTTGCTCTCCTTGTGGGAGAGGATGGCAGCCGAAGGTTGACAGGTGATGTGTGGTTCAGGGCTCCGTTGGCCGCACCGATCTGCCGCGCGGCAGCCAGAAACGCTGCTCCGCTCTATTCGCGAAAAGATTTTGCCGCTGGGCGATGATGTGGCGTTCCTGCCGGGCCACGGACCAGCTTCGCGCATCGGCGAGGAGCGGAGGAACAATCCGTTTTTGCAGGTTTAAGACTCTGCGTGGCATGGCCGTGCGCATCCGCTATGCGCCGCCGTGTTCATTCACGAAGTCGCTGTGTTTGGCGCCGGGGCCGTAAGGGATTTTATCCAGCTGTTTGAAATTTATCCGGCAGTTCCAGCTCCAGGCCTTATTCAGTACGGCGGTAACATGCTTGCGGTCGGCAGCGTTGAAGGGTGTCTCCCCGACGGTCCGCACTTCCACGTTGTCACGTCCCTTCTGGGCGATCTGCCACCATTTAACACCGTTGTGCGG
>JACMJT010000023.1 GCA_014380505.1 Hyphomicrobiales bacterium
CCGGAGCCAATCAGTTCGTGCAGCGCGCCGCCATTGAGGCGCTGGAAGGCCCGCGCGATGCGGTAGAAGTCATGCGCCTGCGTTACAAGGCGCGGCGCGACATGGTGATGGCGGCCCTGAAGAAAATCAAAGGCGTGGCCATCTCGCCTATCCCTGCGACCTTCTATGCGCTGCCTGATGTCTCCGCGGTGCTTGGCATGAAATCGGGCAATCATGTTCTGGATACGCCGGAAGCGCTGTGCGACTGGCTGCTGGAAAGCCACGGGGTGGCCACGGTACCCGGTACGGCCTTCGGCGCGGCAACGTCGATTAGGCTGTCCTTTGCGGCGAGTGAAGCGGATCTGGAGAAGGCCCTGGGGCGCATTACCGTGGCGCTGAACGGGCTGGATTAGAGAGCCCCTACTCCGCCGCGTGCTTCATCGCGTTGTCGTTGCCGGGCCTGCTTTGGCCTGTCGTGGCGGCATCAACCATTTTCTTGATGATCTTGCGTTCACGCCTTGCTACGCGGGCTTCGTGGAACACAGTTGGCGCCGCCAAAAGCACCGGGGTCATGATCAGGGTCAAAATAGTGGCCAGCAAGAGGCCGAAAACCATGGCGGTGGAGAGATGAACCCACCAGGCGCTGGTCACGCTGCCAATGGCAATGTGGCGAGTGAAAAGGTTCACGTTGAGCTCAAACACCAGCGGCAGCAGGCCGAGCATGGCGGTGATCGAGGTGAGCAGCACTGGCCGCATGCGCTGCGAACAGGTTCGGATGGCTGCTTCAATGCCATTCTGTCCGGCATCGCGCAGGCGGTGGAAGGTATCTATCAGCACGATGGAGTGGCTCACCACCACACCGATGAGTGCTATGACACCGGTGCCGGTCATGATCATCGAGAAATACTGGCCGGTGACCAGCATGCCCAGCAAGACGCCGACGGTGGACATGATCACCGTCGAAAGCGTGATCAGCACATGATAGAAGCTGTTGTACTGCACGATGAGGATCATGAAGATCATGAACACGGAAGCAATCATGGCCTTCACCAGGAAGTTGCCGAATTTTTCCTGGTCCTCGTCATTGCCGCGGAACTTGAACTTTACTTCCGATGGCCATTTTTGCTGGCCAATCCATGTCTCCAGTTCCTGAATCTTGTCCGTAGCAAAGAAACCCGCGGCGACATTTCCTTTCACGAAGACGGAGGGAACGCCATCCAGGCGGTAGAGCACGTTTACCAGCGGCTCCACGTCCGACTTCAGGAAGTTGGACATGGGCACTAGCCCCGCCGGGGTTGTGAGCTTGATGTCGCGCACCGCGCTTATGGAGCGCTCGTTTTCAGGCAGGCGCACGCGGATGTCGATTTCATCCTTGCTGTCGTCGGGGCGATATGAACCAACTTTTGCGCCGGTCGTGGCAAGCTGCACGAGCGTTCCGGCAGAAGCGATGTCGGCGCCGAAGCGGCCGGCTTTTTCGCGGTCCACAGTGAGGGTCCATTCGTAGCCTGGCAACGGCAGGTCATCATCGATGTCAATGATGCCCTTCATGCCATTTGTCATGTGATCTTCGATCTTGCGGGCTGCGGCGAAGGCGGAATCGCGGTTCATCGAGGTGATCTGCAGGCGAATGTCCTTGCCGGATTCGGGGCCTCCCTCAAGGGGGCGGATTTCCACGTAGATGCCGGGCATGCCGGCAACGACCGCATCTAGATCCTTGTTCAGTTCCTTCCAGGGCTTGCGGTGGCCAACCGGATTCAACTCAAGCTGAATGGTGCCAACCACATCGGCGGGAACATCCTGGCTGCCAAAGGCGCCGCCATTCTGGGATTTTCCGGCGGTGGTGGCATAGGTCTTGATGCCTTCCACCTTCACGACGCGGGCTTCAACTTCGCGGGTGAGCGCCAACTGCTGGCTGGTGCCGAGGTTGCCGCGGGCCCGGACGTAGACATTCACCTGCTCCGGCTCGGTGTCCACGAAGAATTCAACGCCGGTGGGGTGCAATGCGTAGGTGGCAACAATGCTGCCCATGAGCGACAATACGGCAACGCCCACCAGAATGGGGCGGCGGATGATGCGCTCGATAAAGCGGAGGTAGAGGCCGGTGAGGCCTTTCATCTGGCGAAAGTCGGCATGTTCGTCATCGGCGAAATGACCAAACTGCTCCATGGTTTCCTTGTCGGTCTTGCCGATGAAGAAGCCAACGGCTGGCACGAAGACCATGGCGGTAAGCAGCGAGGCCGACAGCACGATGATCACCGTAACCGGCAGATAACTCATGAATTTTCCGGCAATGCCGGGGGCAAACA
>JACMJT010000225.1 GCA_014380505.1 Hyphomicrobiales bacterium
CATGGGCCAGCCCCGCGACAAGTACCGCGATCTCGCCGGCATCCTGCGCGACGCCGGCGTGAAGAAAAATATGCGCATCGGCCTTGCCGGATGGAAAGGCTTTGAAACGGACGACGGTGTTTTCGATCCCAACTGGTTTGAAACCCCGCATTACCTAGTCGAAACCCTGAAAACCTTCGGTCCCGTCACCAACGCCGCCCTGCTCTTCATGCATCCCACTGATGGTCTGCGTGTAATCAATGAAATCGAGCAGCTCGCCCGTTTCGAGTATGCCGCAACCCTCACCTCGAACGCCGTCCGCCGCATGATTCTCGGCGCAAAACCCGGTATGAGTGAATACGACGCCTGCCGAAATATGGCCTTCGACGGCTTTCCACAATCCGTGCACGTCAATATGTCTTCAGGCCCACGCGCCAAATATGGCCTGCCTAGTCCTTCGATGCGCGTTATCGAGCGTGGTGATCCCATCGTTATTGGTGTGGGCCTCATGGGAGCCTTGAATTGCCGCGCCGGATTCATGGTGGTTGATGCCAGCGAATTGTCTGCCAATATCCGCGACTATGTGGACAAGCTCGTGGCCCCTTATTTCACGGCAGCCGTGGCCTGGTACGAAACCATCGGCATCGGCGTTGAAGGCGGCACGCTTTACGAGGCCGTGATGAGCCGCCTGGGCGATCCCTTCTTCGGCATCGGCCTCAACCCCGGCCATCTCATCCATCTCGACGAATGGGTCCATTCCCCGGTGAAGAAGAACAGCAAAATGAAGCTCGCCTCCGGCATGGCCTTGCAATGCGATATCATCCCCGCAACCGGCACGCCCTATTTCATGTCTAACATCGAGGATGGTGTGGCGCTTGCCGATGCACCAACCCGCGCCGCCTTCAAGGCGAAATATCCCGAAGCCTGGAAGCGGATTGAAAACCGCCGCGCGTTCATGTCCGAAAAACTCGGCATCGCCTTGAAACCCGAAGTACTGCCCTTCAGCAACATCCCCGCCTGGCTGCCGCCCTTCTGGCTGGCACCCGGCAAGGTCATGGCGATGCGCTGATTACTCCCCGTAGGGAATCCAGATATTCTTCACCTGCACCGCATGGCGCAGCAGCACCGGGCCTTCGATTGAGGCCGTGTTGTACCAATCCGTGGCAAGGCCGTGGTCAACCAGCGTGCGCTTGAGATTGCCGGTGGAAAGCTTTTCGGCGCTGGCGGAATTTTCCTTCGAACCGAACACCCATAGCGCGTCCACATCGTCATGCTCGGCGAGAGTCTTGAGCAGCGTGTCAAGGCCACCTGTCACGATGTTGATGACACCCGCCGGCACATCCGAAGTTTCCAGAACCTGATAGAGATCGGTCGCCGCCAAGGGATGCCTCTCGCTTGGCACCACCACCACGCGATTGCCCATTGCAATGAGCGGTGCGACCAAGCTGATAAAACCAAGAAGCGGCGCTTCATCCGGGCAAATGACGCCAACAACGCCCAGAGGTTCATTCATCGCCAGCGCCACACCGCGCAACGGTGGTGAGTGAACAGCGCCATCATACTTGTCAGCCCACGCGCCATAACTGAACAATCGCTGGATAGACGCCTCGACTTCAGATTTTGCTTTCGAATTCCCTGTCATCGCCTTGATGCGACTCGCAAATTCATCGCTGCGCGCCGAGAGATTTTCGGCCATGTAATAGAGAATTTGCGCCCGGTTATGC
>JACMJT010000226.1 GCA_014380505.1 Hyphomicrobiales bacterium
CATCGAATACGAAGCCCGGCGCCAGATCGGCATTCTTGAGGATGGTGGCCAGATCGACCAGGAGACACGCCTGTTCGACGCCAGGAAAGGCGAAACCCGGTCCATGCGCTCCAAGGAAGAGGCCCACGACTACCGCTATTTCCCCGACCCGGACCTTTTGCCCCTGGAATTGGAGGAGGGCTGGATTGGTGCCATCGCCCAAACCCTGCCGGAACTGCCGGACGGGAAGATCGTGCGGTTCGTGAAGGACTACGGGCTGTCCTCCTATGACGCGAGTGTGCTGTCGGCGGAACGCGCCTCGGCCGATTTCTTCGAGCAGGTGGCAAAGGGCCGCGATGGCAAGATGGCCGCCAACTGGGTCATCAACGAGCTCTTTGGACGGTTGAACGGGGAGGGCAAAACTATTGAAAACACGCCGGTTTCGGCGTCCCAATTGGGCGAGATTGTCGATCTGATCCAAGCCCAGGTCATCTCCGGAAAGATCGCCAAGGAGGTCTTCGAGACGGTGTGGACAAACGGCGGCTCACCCAAGGAAATCGTTAAAAATCAAGGCCTTGAGCAGGTGACTGACACAGCCGCCATCGAAAGGGCGGTGGACCAGATCATCGCCGCCAATCCGGACAAGGCGGCACAGGCAAGGGCCAAGCCTTCCATGCTTGGTTGGTTCGTGGGCCAGGTCATGAAAACCACAGGGGGCAAAGCCAACCCCCAGACGGTGAGCCAGATGCTCGCCAAAAAGCTGGAAATTAACTAATTAATACAAACAATTAGTTTCAATTTCCGTTTCCAGCGTTTCTCCGCTATAGTCCGTGAACTGAATTTATCGCTGGGGCGGAGGAGATTCGTGATGGCAAAGACAGCCAAGAAGGCTGCGAAGAAGGCGCCTGTCAAAAAAACAGCGGCAAAAAAACCGGCATCCCGCAAGAAATCTGCCGTCCCTTCCATGAGCGGCGACAAGCAGCGCTTCACGCTTTACGGCACCATGACGTCGGGTCCCACCTACACGGTTGGCCTCATGCTGTCGCTCTGCCGCCACCCCTTCTCCTATATCCATGTGAATTTGCGCGAGGGACAGCACAAGCAGCCGGATTATCTGGTCAAGAACCGTTACGGGCAGGTGCCGACGCTCCGCGACCGGCAGACCATCCATGTCCAGTCGGCCTCGATCCTCGAACATCTTTCCAGCGCACTCAACAAGTTCAACGGCAAGACGCCACTGGAAAAACAGCGGATCCGCGAATGGCTGTTCTGGCAGTGGGACAAGCTTTCGCTCCCCGTGTTGCGCTTGCGGGCGAGGGCCCGGGGTTTCCGCCAGTTTGGCGATGAGGTGCGGGTCATGTACGACACGGAAGCAAAGGCGGCGTTCGCCATGCTGGAGCACGAGCTGGCGAAATCCCCGTGGATCGCCGCCAAGAAACCGACGATCGCGGACGTGGGCATTTACGCGGTCACCCGTTATGCCGCCGAAGCCAACATCGACCTCACCCATTATCCCCAGTTGCTCTCATGGAAGAAACGCTTTGAGGCGCTTCCCGGTTTTGGTACACCCGAACAAATCCTGCCCATGGAAAGCAGGCTCCTCTAAGCGTCCGGGGGCCACGACTTGAATGATGCCATAACCAGGCCGGCCGGATCTCCGGCGGAGACGCGGCGCGCATTGAGAAGGCGCAAGCGCGGCGGCGGCCGGTTCGAATGCAATGTGGGGCTGTTGATCGGGGTTGGCGGGCTCGCGGCATCGAGACTAGGCCATCTGTGGATCTCCTTCGACGTTTTTTCCCAGTTCACCTTGCAGTTCGCCATCGTGACGGTGGCCTTCGCACTCGGGCGCATCATGCCCCGCGCGCGATTGTTCGTGGCGTTCCTCGTGCTGGTGGCAGGGATCGGGGCGATCGGCGCCTGGCCCCATGTGGCAAGCCGTGAACCGTGGATCGTCAGCGAACTCAAGGCCGGCGAGCGCGCCGTCACGGTTGCAAGTTTCAATACTCTCTATGACAACGAACAGGCGGACGCGGTGCGCGCCGAGATCGAGCGCCTTGACGCGGACATCGTGACGCTGATTGAATTTGGCCCGAACAAGCATGGCCTGCTGAAGACGCTGGCGGCGCGCTATCCGCACCAGGCCGAGTGCTTCGCCATGGACTATTGCCATTTGGCGATCCTCTCCAAATTTCCCCTGACGGATTCAAACGGCCGCACCGGTTGGGACGGCCCACCGATAATCATGGCGAAGCTCGGGCCGGAGTTCGGAGGCCTCACCGTCATCGGCGTTCACACCCTTCGCTTTCCCCACGCCCGCGCCCAGTTCCGGCAGATCAAGGCGCTGGCCGATTTGATCGACACGCTGCCCGGTCCCAAGCTGGTGATGGGCGATATCAACGCCACACCTTTCTCGCGCATCACAGCAACCTTGGTGAACCAGACGGGATTGATGCGGCTCACATCGCTGCCAACATGGCCATCCCACGCGCGCCTGCCGCAAATGGCCATCGACCATATTTTCGCCTCCCCCGGCATCCGGATTCTCGAGAGCGAACGGATCGGCCAAACCGCTGGCTCCGATCACTATCCCATCACCATGAAGCTCGCCGTGCCGGCGCCAGCATCCTCACCCTGAGGTGCCCGGCACAGCCGGGCCTCGAAGGTCTTCGGGAGGAGTACGTGGCCATCCTTCGAGGCTCGGCCCTCTGTGCCTCGCACCTCAGGATGAGGATCGTTTGGGTTAGGTTTTGCCCACTCTGGTGAATCGGGGGTGAACGGAGCAGGGTGAACGATGCCTTTTCATCCGGCTAGTTCATTGATTTGATTAAAATTATTTTTGGATAAAGGGCGGGCATCGCCTGCGCCATTCACATCTGTTTAATCCTACGACTTAACCCGGCGTTGCGAGAGGGCGGCCAATATTCCCGCATTCGGACTTCGGCGGGGAACCGGAGCCGGTGGTGGCAAACAGACAAGGGGACTTAACATGTCATTCGAGAATCCAGCAAAGACCCGGGCCGAAATCACGCCCCATGGCGCGACCGCGGGCATGCTCTATGAGCTTGGCCTGATGTTCTGCAACGGCAGCGGCCAGAATTATGTGACCGCCCACAAGTGGTTCAATCTGGCGGCGCTCAAAGGCAGCCATGAAGCGAAACTGCACCG
>JACMJT010000227.1 GCA_014380505.1 Hyphomicrobiales bacterium
GGCGAGACCCTGGTTGGATATTGTGGCTGGCTTCCGATCACCAAAACACTGGGGGAAAAGTGGATTGCAAACAAGGCGAAGCTGGTTCCGGTCCCAATCGAGGCGGCTGACGCCGTGGCCCTTACGATCGTGTCCTTCACATCGCGCGAGCACCTGCTTCCCATGATCAGGGAGTGCCGCCGGTTGCAACCTGATCGGCGCGTTTATTTCAAGAGAGAGAGGAAGGCTGGCCCGCCCAACAAGGCGAGCGTCTTCAACCGGCAGTCTGCTTGATACCTCAATGCGGAGGAATTGCTACCGTGAGTTTCGCGAAAGGCCCGTGGACCAGAACATCCTTGCTGCCGTTACGGTCATAGTCCCCGGTCTTTTCTACATCGGATCGTGCCGCGGCAAGATCGCCAAATTGCTGGCCCTTGTACCCGATCGTCAGTGCAGCGCGTTCACCCACCGCCATCTGGAACCCAGCCATAGCGTCCACGTTCCAAACCGTCTCCGACTCTGAAAAATCATTCTCGAAGGTGCCGATGCCATTCTGAAGTTTCTCGTCTGAGGATCTCTCTCCAAAAAGAACGGAACCCGATAGCGAACCAACCAAAGCAATTTGATGCTGGTCGGAAACAGGCATCGTTAGATCCAGTCCAATTCGCGGGCCCCCGGCCACAACGTCGTCCTCATAGGTCCCCGCCTTGTCGTCGAAATTGTCGGAAGTTTGAAAGGTTGCTTCGTTTGAAGCATGAATTGCCCGCACTCCGCCGAACACTCTCAGGTCCAAACCGCCAAGATCGGCTTCCGGGTGAAAGCCCAATTCAAGATCAACGATTCCGATGGTCAGGTCTTCCTTAGCGGTGGAAGTTCCAACGGGACCGGGTGCAAAATCATAATCGCTCGAACTCTTGTCATTGCCGAGCAAGATTGCGCCAACTGCGACTTTGTAATCCCAACCTGAATCAAACACCTGGCCAAGCTCAAAGCGGAACTGACCACCATCCCCGCCTGGTCTTAACGGGTCGAGATTGCCGAGCTTGTCGGTGGAAGGGTCAAAATGGACATTGTGGTCGCCGTCGCTAAAAAGGTAACCGCCCTCAAAACTCAAATAAGTCGTGGGCCCTACGGAAGCGTCCTGGGCCTTCACCTGAGTCGCTGACAAATTTGACGCGGCCAACATCAAAACCAGATAGCCGCACGATGATAGCAATCCCCGCCGCATTTGCTCGCCCCCGTCCCTAACGCCCTTTGACAGACCAAGCGAAACGCTAGCCTCTTTTTAAACAAACTGCAGTGTACCCGACGAAAATTGGATAGATGTGGTTTTCGAGCCACACAAATGGGGACCCCTGAAATGCCCGGCTTCTAGAGACATCTTCGGACGGGGGCTCGCTCCTGGGCTGGATCAAACGCCCCCCGCCGCCACGCTGCCAAATCTTGCCCTGATCTTCCGCACCAGTTGGTCGCGGACGTCGCGGTATGAATCGAGAATCTGTTCGCGGCTGCCGGATGTGACGGAAGGGTCCATGGTCGGCCAGTATTCGGCTTCGATGGCCATGGTGCGGGTCATTTCCAGCGCGCGGTGGTGCGCTTCGGGCGAGAGCGAAATTACGATGTCGAAACTTGAATCCTCGAGATCGTCGAAGCCTTGCGGGCGGTGTTTGCCGACGTCGATTCCCATTTCATCCATGACGGCGGCGACGAAGGGATCGCGCTCGCCGGCGGGCTTGAGCCCGCAGGAGGCGACATAGACCTTGTGGCCGTAGAAGTGCTTCATGATGGCGGCGGCCATCACCGAGCGAATGGCGTTTTGCGTGCAGGCGAAGAGGACGGCGCTGGGAAGATCGCCCGGCATGCGTGCGACCACTCAGCCCCGCCAGTGCAGCACGCAGACGAGCGTGAACAGGCGGCGCGCCGTGTTGAAATCGACATCGACCTTGCCATTGAGGCGTTCGCGCAAGAGTACACTGCCCTCGTCGTGGAGGCCGCGCCTTGCCATGTCGATGGTTTCGATCTGCGAGGGTGTGGCCGTCTTGATCGCCTTGTAATAGCTTTCGCAGATCATGAAGTAATCCTTCACGATGCGCCGCAGCGGCGACATGGAAAGGCCGATGAGGCTGAGGCGTTCCTCCCGCTCGTTGAGGATGTCGAGCATCAGCCGCCCGTCGGCGGTGGAGAGCTGCAGGCGGTAGGGGCCCTGGGGATGGGCGGCGAGCGTGAAGCTGTTCTCCTCCACCAGATCGTAGATGGCGACACGGCGTTCGTGCTCGGCCTCGGGGCTGGGGCCGGGGCCGATGCTGCCGTCCAGATCGACGGCGATCAGGCGATTCTTGGGTTTGGCGGTCATTGGCCTAAGCATAGCCGCGAAGAACTAAGGCATTCCACTCCCCCCATAGTGAGGGTCAAACTTCGTGGGCGGGCTGATGCTCCGTGGCCCAGGCGGGCCCCAGATCCTTGAGGCTGGCCTCGATGCATTCGACTTCGAGGCGGATGGTGCCGCCGCCGGCGAAGGTCAGGATAATGGCGCCGGAGGGCGCTTCGCCGTCTTCAAAGGTGATGGCGAGCAGCGAGACGATGGCATCCCGGTCGCCCTGGCGGATGTTCTGGGTTTTGACGGAGATCACCCGGTCGAAATGCAATCCCGTGCGGCGGCGCTGGCGCTCGCCGGCATCCCAGGCGAAGCGGTTGGCGAGGAGGGCGAACTGCCGGCGGGCTTTCTGGTGAGTGAGGTCGCCGAGGCGTATGACGGCATCCTGCATCTGGGCCGAGATCACCGCGAGATCGTCGGCATCAAGTGCTGCGAGTTTCAGCACGCCCTAATTTCCTGCAAGGCGCGTGACATCGGCGCCGCAGGCGGAGAGCTTTTCTTCCAGCGTCTCGAAGCCGCGGTCGAGATGATAGACGCGGTTGATCATGGTCTCGCCTTCGGCGGCGAGTGCAGCGATCACCAGCGACACGGAGGCGCGGAGATCGGTCGCCATGACGGGAGCGCCGGTGAGCTTGGCAACGCCCCGCACTTCCGCCGTATCGCCGTGGAGATGAATATCGGCGCCGAGGCGGGCCAGTTCCTGCACATGCATGAAGCGGTTTTCGAAAATCGTCTCGCGGATGATGCTGGTGCCGTTGGCCTTGGTCATCAGCGCCATCAATTGCGCCTGGCAATCGGTGGGGAAGCCTGGATAGGGCTCCGTGTTGGCGCCCACCGCCTCAATCGCCCCGCCATTGCGGCGGATGCGGAGGCCTTCCTTGGTTTCATCGACGGCGATGCCGCTGGCGCGCATCACCTCGATTACCGAAGCGAGGTTGGCGGGCCTCGCACCCTTCAGCGTCACATCGCCCCCGGCCATCGCGGCGACCATGGCATAGGTGCCGGTCTCGATCCGGTCGGCGATCACTTCGTGCGTCGCGCCGTGGAGGCTGGTGACGCCTTTCACCTTCAGCGTCGAGGTGTGGATGCCTTCGATTTTGGCGCCCATCTTGTTGAGGCATTCGGCGACGTCGCCGATCTCAGGCTCGCGCGCCGCATTCTCGATGATCGTATCGCCGGAGGCGAGCACCGAAGCCATCAACGCCGCATGCGTGGCGCCGACGGAGACCTTGTCGAATGCGATGTGAGCACCCTTGAGGCCATGGCGCGCCTTGGCCAACACATAGCCTCCTTCAATAGAGATTTCGGCGCCGAGCTTTTCCATGGCCATGAGATGCATATCCACGGGCCGCGTGCCGATGGCGCAGCCGCCGGGCAGCGACACCTTGGCCTCGCCGCAGCGCGCCAAGAGCGGCCCCAGCACCCAGAAGCTCGCGCGCATTTTGGAAACGAGTTCATAAGGTGCGGTGGTGTCCGCGATGGTCTTGGCCGAGAGCTGCTTGATATCGCCCGACTGGCCGATCTGGCCCGGCCGCTTGCCGGCGATCATGATATCGACGCCGTGATTTTGCAGGATGCGCTGGAGCAGGCGGACATCGGCCAGGCGCGGCACATTGGAGAGGGTGAGAGTCTCGGGCGTCAGCAGCGACACGATCATCAGCGGCAGCGCCGCATTCTTGGCGCCGGATATGTTGATGGTGCCGGTGAGCCGGTTGCCGCCGCAGATGCGGATTCGGTCCATGAAAAATCATCCCCTTGAGGAGTTCGGCGGTATCAAGCACACATGGCCCAATTTGGGCAACAGCTATTCAAGGGCGGGCTTAACGGCCTTTTTGAGGGCTTTCGCCTGCGCCTTACGCTTCGCCAGATTGGCCTTCAACGCCTTAGAGAGACGGGCTTTCCGGGCATCGGCGGCGGTTGATTTTTTGGGCATGGACAGAATTTTAGGGCGTTCACGCCGAGCGTCAAGCGCGAGGTTGCGCGGGAAGCATCCCTATGGCATGTCTCGCGGCGTCGCTGCCGTAGCTCAGTGGTAGAGCACTCCCTTGGTAAGGGAGAGGTCGTGGGTTCGATTCCCCCTGGCAGCACCATCACTCATCAAGATCAACCCGCATCAACGAGTTACGGTTGCGCTCGCGCCATTTATTTGGGCGCTCGAATGTGCCTTGCCAGAGTCCGCGTCGGTTGCGGCGGGCGTTCGCTTCTTCATCCAAATAAGCCTCGCTGTGCCTGGTGTAGGCGATGGCCCAGCCGAGGCGGACCATTTCAGCGTTGATGTCGAGGGAGCCCACGCTGCAGTGAACCACGCCGCGGCCATAGCGGTCGCCGTCGAGCGTATCACAGGCCAGCGTCTTGCCGCGCACCAGTTGACTCAAGGCGCGTTTGGCTTCCTGGCCGCAAGGATATTGCCGGCCGTTTTTCACGCAGGACTGATGCAGTTCGACAGCGTCAATGCCATGCAGGCGGAAATCCTGACCGCCTTGCCGCAGTGAATCGCCA
>JACMJT010000228.1 GCA_014380505.1 Hyphomicrobiales bacterium
CACCGGCTTTGTGACCGCCGTGAAGACTGCCTACTGGAACCACACGCCCATGCTGTTGGTCACCCCGCAGGCGGCCAATAAGACGATGGGCCAGGGCGGCTTCCAGGAAGTACCGCAGATGTCGTTGTTCCAGGATATGGTTTGCTATCAGGAGGAAGTGCGTGACCCTTCGCGCGTTGCCGAAGTGCTGAACCGGGTGATCGAAAAGGCCTGGCGCGGATGTGGCCCCGCCCAGATCAATGTGCCGCGCGATTACTGGACCCATGTCATCGATATCGAGTTGCCGCAGATCGTGAAGTTCGAACGCGCCTCGGGCGGCAAGGAGGCGATTGGGCAAGCGGCAGCCCTTCTCTCGGAAGCAAAGTTCCCGGTCATCGTGAATGGTGCTGGCGTGGTCACCGGCGGTGCGATCAAGGATTCAATCAAGCTCGCCGAACGTCTGGATGCCGCCGTGTGTTGCGGCTACCAGCACAATGATGCGTTTCCGGGCAGCCATTACCTGTCGGTTGGGCCGCTCGGCTACAATGGTTCGAAGGCGGCGATGGAATTGATTTCCAACGCTGACGTTGTCCTGGCGCTCGGCACACGCCTCAATCCGTTTTCGACGCTGCCGGGCTATGGCATTGATTACTGGCCGAAGAACGCCAAGATTATTCAGGTCGACATCAATGCGGACCGCATTGGCCTGACCAAGAAAGTCACGGTCGGCATTTGCGGTGATGCCAAGCAGGTGGCCCAGCAGATTTTGGCAAGCCTTTCGCCCAAGGCGGGCGACGCGGGACGCGCCGACCGCAAGGCAACCATACACCAGACCAAATCTGCCTGGCTGCAAAAGCTCTCTTCCATGGATCATGAGGATGATGATCCGGGCACCACCTGGAATGCCGATGCGCGGGTGCGCGACAAGGAGCGCATGTCGCCACGCCAGGCCTGGCGCGCCATCCAAGCGGGCCTACCGGCAAATGCCACGATCTCTTCGGACATCGGCAACAACTGCGCCATCGGCAATGCCTATCCGACCTTTGAAGAGGGCCGCAAATATCTTGCGCCGGGCCTGTTCGGTCCCTGCGGCTATGGGTTCCCGTCCATCATTGGGGCCAAAATCGGGCGGCCTGAAATTCCGGTCTTCGGCTTTTCAGGCGATGGCGCCTTCGGTATTTCAATCAACGAGATGACCTCGATCTGCCGCGAGCAGTGGCCCGCCATCACCATGGTGATTTTCCGTAACTATCAGTGGGGTGCGGAAAAGCGCAACTCCATCCTCTGGTATGACAACAATTTCGTCGGCACCGAGCTTGATCCGAAGCTCAGCTACGCGAAGATAGCGGAGGCCTGCGGGTTCAAGGGTGTCACCGTCCGCACGCAAAGCGAAACAACCGCCGCTTTGAAGAAAGCGGCGGAAGACCAGTCGAAGGGTGTCACCACCTTCATCGAAGTCATTCTCAACCAGGAACTAGGTGAGCCCTTCCGCCGGGATGCGATGAAGAAGCCGGTGCCTGTCGCGCATATCAGCAAGGCGGATATGCGTCCGCAAAAGGGTTCGGCCTGACAATTGAAAACTGGCACGATGAAGCCCATCATCACATTCAATGCCGGTTCCTCCTCGCTGAAGTTTGCGGTTTTCGATGGCGGGCTTGCCCAGTTATTGGCTGGGCAGGTGGCGGGCTATGGCCCTGACGCGCTGCAGGCGGCATTGGCGGAAATCGAAGGCAAGGGCATTGTGTTGCAACACTGCGGCGGCATTGGCCACCGCATCGTGCATGGCGGCACGCGCTACACCGCGCCGGTGCGCGTTGACCAGACCATTCAGGACGATCTTGAAGCCTTGCGCAAACTTGCGCCGTTGCACCTGCCCTATGGTCTTGGGGCACTGGCGGCATTGCGAAAGCTGGCACCCGATGTGCCGCATATCGCGTGTTTCGATACGGCATTCCATGCGGGCCGCGATGATCTTCACACGCGGTTGCCATTGCCGCGCGCCTATCATGAGCGGGGGTACCGGCGTTACGGTTTTCATGGCCTGAATTACGAACACATGGTGCGGGAATTGCCGGTGCAAACCGGAAAGCCGCTACCGCAGCGCCTGCTGGTGGCCCATCTCGGCAATGGCTCCAGCATGTGCGCCATCCTCGACGGCAGAAGCGTTGAAACCACCATGGGGTTTTCCACGGCGGACGGCCTGCTCATGGGCACGCGCACCGGCGCCATTGATCCCGGTGTTTTGATTGCCCTGATGCGTGATGAGGGCCTTGAGGCGGAAGGGCTTGAAGACCTGCTCTATCGGCGCAGCGGGCTTCTGGGAATCTCGGGGATCTCTTCGGACATGCGGGAATTGCTGGCAAGTCCCGCGGTCGAGGCGGCAGAGGCCGTCAATGCCTATTGCTACCAGGCGGCGCGCTATGCCGGCTCGCTGGCCGTGGCCATCGGCGGGATTGATGCGATTGTCTTCACGGGCGGCATTGGCGAGAATGCCGAACCCGTGCGCCAGAAAATATTGGCGCAACTTTCGTTTCTTGGTTCCTCAGCTACAGCTGTTCATGTGGTAAAGGCCAACGAGGAACTTACCATTGCCCGGCATATCTCTGCCCTATTGGGGCAATGACATCGCCAGAAGCAGCGATGCGGTATCCACGATATCATCGACACTGGCACCGCGTGATAAATCTGAAATTGGTTTGGCGAAGCCCTGCAGGATAGGGCCGATGGCGCGGCAGCCGGAGAGTTGCTGGGTGAGCTTGTAGGCGATGTTGCCCGCGTCGAGATCGGGAAATATGAGCACGTTGGCACGACCCGCGACGTCACCGACCTCTGCCATTTTGCGTTGCGCAACACTGGGAGAAAGAGCCGCGTCACCCTGCAATTCGCCGTCGATCAGAATTTCGGAATGGCGCTGGCGGACGATCTGCAGGGCGGCAATGACCTTGTCGGCGTCGGGATGATTGCCGCTGCCTTTGGTCGAAAATGACAGCATGGCCAGGCGCGGCACCTCGCCCAGCACTCTGGCCGCACTCGCGGCAGAGGCAATGGCGATGTCGGCCAGTTGCTCTGCCGTGGGTTGCACGTTCACGGCACAATCGGCAAAAATCAGGCGGCGCTCTGACCACTGCATGAGAAAATAGCTTGAAGGTGTCACAAACCCCGGCGCCAGGCCGATCATCATTTCTCCCGCCTCGATCACCCGGGCAGTGGGGTTTATGGCGCCTGCCACCATGGCTGCCGCATCACCTGACGCCACCATCGCCGCGGCGAGATAAAGCGGTTTTCTGAGAAGGCGCGAAGCCATGGCCTCGGTCATTTTTGGCCGCCTGGCCTGAACGAGGTCGAGCTGCGCCGGAGTTGGCTCGGGCACATCTGGTCCGAACAAAATGGGAACGGCGAGCTCTTGAGAACGCAGAATTGTGGCAGCGGCCCGAATCCGCTCATCGCCTGCTTCCGGCATGACAATTGGTAAAAATTTACCCTTAATTAAAAGCTTTGCATAATCGATTGCCTGCACGGCTGATTCCCCATAAAATCCTGACCGACGCCAAATATCACATTCTTGTCTGTACTTTGCCACATTCTGGCGGCAATCCGCGCCTCAAATTAGTTAACGCACGGGCGGAAAAATACGTGTGTTTTGGCGGGTCGGTGACCGATTGAGGGGATCTGGGTATTGAAAAATGCCTTTGTAATGTTTGTGGCCGCGTTGTTGGCCGTGGTTTTGAGTACAGGGGTGCGGTCAGAAGACCTGCGCAGCCTTAAGCTCAACCAGAGCACTGTGGGTCTGCTTGCAAGCCAACCCGGCCTTTCTGA
>JACMJT010000229.1 GCA_014380505.1 Hyphomicrobiales bacterium
CGGTTACCAGAATGTCGCCGTCAGTGGGCTTCACACCCTGCTCTTCCAGCGCCATCACGCACAGCATTGCCGTGAACCCTGCGACACCCGCCGCCATGGCGTCAGCACAGGTCCAGTCTTCCGGCACCGGCACCAGCCAGTCGCCGGAGACCCGCGCCACTTCCGAAAACCCGCCATGGTGCTGCTCGCCCACGCCCCAGCCGTTGAGCACCACTCTGTCGCCCGGTTTCCATCGTGCATGACTTGAGGCGCGCACCGTTCCCGCGAAATCGACACCGGGGATCAGCGGATATTTGCGGATGATCGGCCCCTTGCCGGTGAGGGCCAGCCCATCCTTGTAATTGATGGATGAATGGCTGACATCGACGGTGACATCGCCTTCCATGAGATCGGCCTCGGTAAGGCTGACAAACTCGACCTTCTGGCCGGTCTCGGTCTTGCTGATAAGAATCGCGCGAAACGGCATGGCTGCTCTCAAAGGGCTTCGATGAACTGGATTGGTTCGCCGTGGGCTGAGCCTATGATCTCGCCATCCCACATGACGCAACGGCCACGAACGAGCGTGCCGACGGGCCAGCCTGTAACCGTCATGCCGTGATAGGGCGTCCATTTGCAGCGGCTTTCGATCCAACCATTGGTGATCTCGCGGCGGCGTTTCAAATCGACGACCGTTAAATCCGCATCGTAACCTTCGGCGATACGGCCCTTGCGCGCCATGCCGAAGATCCGCGACGGGCCATGGGAGGTGAGATCGACGAAACGTTCGATCGAAAGCCTGCCTTTGTTCACCCAATCGAGCATGATGGGCACCAGCGTCTGCACACCCGGCATTCCCGATGGCGACTGGGGATAGGGCTTGGCTTTTTCGTCCAGCGTATGGGGCGAGTGATCCGATCCCAGCACATCGGCGATGCCGGAGGTCAAACCTTCCCAGAGGCGCTCACGATGCTCGGGCGCCCGCACCGGCGGATTCATCTGCATCAACGTGCTGAGCCTTGCATAGTCGTTCGAGGAAAATGTCAGGTGATGGGGCGTCATTTCGACGGTGGCGACATCCTTGTTGGCAGCGAGAAGCGACATCTCGTCGGCACTCGACACATGGAGCACATGGACCCGTTTTCCCGCCTCACGCGCCAGCCGCAACAGCCGGTCCGTACACAGCCTTGCTGCTTCCCCATCGCGCCAGACGGGATGGCTGGAAGGATCGCCTGCCCGTTGTTCGCCCTTGCGTTCCGCCAAGCGGAATTCGTCCTCGCTGTGAAATGCGGCGCGACGGCGGATATTCTTGAGAATACGAGCAATGCCCTGGTCATCCTCGACCAGAAGCTCACCGGTGGACGAGCCCATGAACACCTTGATCCCGGCACAGCCGGGAAGCCGCTCGAGGTCTCCCAGTTCATGGGTATTTTCGCGGGTGCCGCCCACATAGAAGGCGAAATCGCAAAACATGCGGTTGCTGGCGCGGCGGACTTTATCGGCGAGGGCCTCGGCCGTCACCGTCGAGGGTTTGGTATTGGGCATCTCGAAGACACCGGTGACACCGCCCATCACCGCGGCGCGGCCGCCGGTTTCGAGGTCCTCCTTGTGCTCGGCGCCGGGCTCGCGCATATGCACCTGGCTGTCGATGACGCCGGGCAGGATATGCAGCCCCCGGCAGTCGATCACCTCGCCCGCCTGTTGGGCGCTGAAGCTGCCGATCCCTACGATCCGGCCCCCTGAGATCGCTATATCACGGTGGCCCACGCCGTCGTGATTGACGACGGTGCCGCCCTTCAGGATCATATCAGCGTTGAATGCCATGAGGCTTCCTTGATTGCGCGCGATGCCCTACGTAAATGCGCTTGAGGACCGAAGCAACAAAGATGAACGATCAGCTGTTTTTAACGGGTCTTTTGGCCGGCCGTGCGGCATTGCGGATCGATGGGCCGGAAGCGCGCCATTTCCTGCATAATCTCTTGACCGCCGATATCGACGGCCTGAAACCGGGCGGAGCCGCGTATGCGGCGCTCCTCACGCCCCAGGGCAAGATTCTCTTCGATTTTTTTGTGCTTGGTGCGGGCGAGTCTTTCCTTGTGGATTGTTCAGCGGCTCAAAAGGCCGATCTCGCGAGACGGCTTACATTCTATAAGCTTCGCGCCAAGCTGAACATCGCTGAAGCCTCCGATCTCCAAATTGGCGTATCGCCGCACCAGCCGCCGCAAGAACTCCGTTACCGCGATCCACGCACGGAGGCCATGGGTTGGCGGTTCTTCGCACCCAAGGCCGCGCTTGGCGAAGCAAAAAATTATGACGCTGCCCGCATCGGCTTGGGGCTCGCCGATACGGATGCCGATCTCGGCTCGGGAGAATTTTTCCCCCATGAAGCCAATCTCGATCAGTTTGGCGGCGTGAGTTTCGAGAAGGGCTGCTATGTGGGCCAGGAGGTCGTCTCGCGCATGGAGCATCGCGGGATGGCGCGGAGCCGCATCCTGCCGGTGCGGCTGGACGGCGCCGCGCCACCTAAAGGATCGGACATTCGCGCCGGCGGGAAGGCCATGGGCACCCTGCTCTCATCGGCTGGTTCGGCGGCGCTGGCGCTGCTCCGGCTCGACCGGCTGGCCGAGGCTACAGAACCGCTACTGACGGAAGGTGTCAGTGTTAAGGTCCTGAAGCCCGATTGGGTGCGCTATGATGTTCCGAAGGGCACCGCATGACGGCGATCTAGCACGAGGAAGGAATTTGCCGCTGCGGCTGGTGCGGCAAAGACGCCATATACGTGGCCTATCACGACATGGAATGGGGCGTGCCCGAATATGATTCCCGC
>JACMJT010000230.1 GCA_014380505.1 Hyphomicrobiales bacterium
AGCGGCGTGGACACCCTTAACGGTGGTCTGGGCAATGACACCTTCGACTACAATGCGATCGGGGACTCCGGCACGACCCCCACCACTCGCGATACCATCATTGGGTTTGAAATAGGAGACATCATCGATCTTTCCACGATTGCAGGCACTTTCGCCTACATTGGGAACGCCGCATTCGCTAGTAACACGACCAATCAGTTGCGCTGGCAGGTCAGCGGGCTCGATACCATAGTCCAACTCGATAACGACACAAGTAACGACGTGGATTCCTCAATTCTCTTGCAGGGCTATCTTGGTGGACTGACTTCTGCAAACTTCATTGTTTAGGTAAATTGGCGAACGCTATTTGCTGGCCCTTGCCTGAGTGCTGAAAACAAAAAAGCTTCGGATCAGCAATCTGGTCCGGAGCTGAGTTTTGGATTAGTCCGTTGACCGATCTCATCCGTAAGGGCGGGCGGTAGCACCGCTCTTTACCCGCCAGGGCTGCATTATGCCGTCCACAGCGCCTAATCGCAGAAAATCGCGCGGCAAACTTCTTCTAAGCATTAGGTCGCAGGTTCGAATTCTCCGGGGTCGCCATCACTGGCTCGGGGAATTGAGCAACAGAATCTTCAATTCGTCCGTCGGATAGAAATCCTTCTTGCGCACTTCGAATTGCGTGGGCGAGATTTTCTTAACACCATCCATGCAGAAGCTGACGATCGCATCGGGCGCACCCTTGTCCACGACGAGGCGGAAATCGCCGATGGCGCCTTGCCAATTGGCGCCGGTGGTCAGGATATATTCGATGGTCCGTTGCATCAGGTAGTGGCTGTCCTTGGAACCCGTTGCGATCTTGCTGTTGATTGCCTTGGCGGTGCCGGCGTCGATGCAGAAATCCTTAGCGATGTTGCCGTCACCGCCGGCGTCCTCGTAGTAGAAGGTGGCGCCGACGGCTGGCGTATAGGTGTGGGCCACGGCGAGCGGGGCCTTGGCCGGGAAATTCTGCTGCCAGTAATAAGTCGATTTGAGCGACCAGGCGGGTGAGACACCCTCATCGGAAACGGCAACCGCCCCCATGGCGATAAGGGGCCCAAGCTTTTCACGGGGGATTGCCGCGAGCGCCGTGCGCGTTTCATCCGCCAGTGGATTGAGCGGTACACCCAATGCCGAAACCATATCGGTCACATCGAGCCCGCCGCTGAGCGCGCGCATTTCGAGCTTGGGCTCGACCTTTGCACCATCCACGGTGACGGCGAAGTTCATGAAGTTTTCTTTATTGCGCTCGGGCACCGAAATATCCGACTCCAGATACTGCTGCGGGTCGATCTGCGGCATGGGGAAGGCCATGAGATAGGTGCGGTCTGCCGCGTCATTGTTGCGAAAAACATAGTTCACGCGAACTTCGCCGGGCGAGATGAACAGGTCCTCCTTCTCCATGCTGATCGTATCGGCGCGAATCAGAATGAGGCCGCCGGCGCCCAGCGTTGCAATCGAGTCATTGGCGGAAGCGGGCGAGAACGCCGCAAGGAACAGCAAGGACGCGGCGAGGGGGCGGTTCATGAACGGCTCCGTGGGAAATCACCCGCGAAGCTAGCACCATTGTTACTGGGTAAGAAAGTCCGCGCACTTTGGGGCGGGCAGGTTGCCCCAGGGCATGATCGGCACAGTCGAGGTCGAGTTCTGCGGGCTGCCGTCGATGAGCTTGTCGGTGTAGCTCAGATAGACCAGCACATTGCGCTTGGGATCGCAGCCGCGCACGATGTGCATTTTCTTGAAGAACAGCGAGCGGCGCTGGCGGTAGATATCGACACCCTGTTCGAACTTCGCCTTGAAGGTGATGGGGCCGATCTGGCGGCAGGCAAGGGAGGTTTCCGAACGCTCCTCGGCAAAGCCCGCCCAGCCGGTCCAGCCGCCGATTTCGGGAACGGTGAAATGGCAGGCGATGCCTTCAACGCCTGGATCGTCGATGGCGTAGGTCGCAAGCTTCGCGTCCGGCGACAGCAGGCGCCATACGGTGGTGTTCTTGAAAATCAGTTCGGGATCATCCGCCTCCTGGGCCAATGCGGGGCCAATGGCATATGCCACAAACGCGGCGCACAGCAAAGCTCGCATGGGAAATCCCTCCGTTGCCTCATCAAATGGGAAGAGCAGGCGGCAATTCAAGCATAGGCCCGGAGTGCCGCAAACCCGTCGGTGAGATCGGCGATCAAATCGTCCGGGTCTTCGAGGCCGATATG
>JACMJT010000231.1 GCA_014380505.1 Hyphomicrobiales bacterium
CCCGCCGGGCCGCGGCCATTGAAACTCTGGGCTCGGCCACCGTCCTCTGCACCGACAAGACCGGCACCCTGACCGAAAACCGGATGCGCATTGCCGAATTGCGGTTGAAGACCGGTGAGCCCCTGGTCATTGCCAGCGCCGCTCCGGATAAATTCCCGAAAGCCTTCGCCGAGCTCGCCGCATTTGGCCTTCTTGCCAGCGCCCCGGAGCCGTTTGACCCGATGGACAAGGCCTTTCATGAGCTTGGAAAGAGCCGCTCCAAAGACCTGAAGCAAAGGCCCGAAGCAGAACTCGCGCTAATCCGCACCTATGGGCTTCGCCCCAATCTCCTGGCCATCACCCACGCCTGGCGGGCAGGAGATGGCAAGTTCACCGTGGCCGCGAAGGGCGCGCCGGAAGCCATTGCCGGGCTTTGCCGCCTGAGCGCCAAAGACCGGGCTGCCGTCACCCGGAGTGCCGAGGCCATGGCGGCCGAAGGGCTTCGCGTTCTCGGCGTGGCCCGCGCCACCTTCACCGGCAAGGCGCTGCCGAAGACTCCGCGGGATTTCGATTTTGCCTTCGCCGGGCTGGTGGGCCTCGCCGATCCGCTGCGGGCCAGTGTGCCTGAAGCGATACGCCAATGCCAGTCCGCCGGCATCCGGGTGGTCATGATCACTGGTGATTATCCGGCCACCGCCCGCGCCATTGCCCTTCAGGCGGGGCTTGCGGTTGATCGGGTCGTCACCGGTGAAGAGGTGGAAGGACTGAGCGACGGGGACCTGGCCCAGGCGGTCCGGGCAGCCACTATATTCGCCCGCATCATGCCGCAGCAGAAATTGCGCATTGTCTCGGCCCTCAAGGCCAATGGCGAGATTGTCGCGATGACCGGCGACGGCGTCAACGATGCGCCCTCGCTCAAGGCCGCGCATATCGGCATTGCCATGGGCGGGCGCGGCACCGACGTGGCGCGCGAGGCCTCTTCCATCGTGCTGCTCGATGATGACTTCGGCTCCATCGTCAAGGCCATCCTGCTCGGGCGCCGCATCTATGACAATCTGCGCAAGGCCATGGGCTTTGTTCTCTCGGTGCATGTGCCCATTGCCGGCCTTGCCCTCATCCCGCTTCTCTTTGGCCTGCCCATCATCTTGTGGCCCATGCACATCGCCTTTCTGGAGATGGTGATTGATCCGGTCTGCACCCTCGTTTTCGAAGCCGAGACCGAGGAGAAGGACGTGATGCGAAAGCCCCCGCGCAAGCCCGAGGAACCACTGTTTTCCTGGAGCCTCATCGGCTGGAGCTTCCTGCAGGGAACCCTGGCGCTCGCCATTGTCGCAACCATCTTCGTCGTGGCGCACCAGAGCGGCATGCCCGAGGCGGAGGTCCGCGCCCTTGCGTTCTTCTCGCTCGTGCTGTCAATCGTCAGCCTGATTTTTGTCGACCGCTCCTACAGCAGTTCCCTGCTGGAAGCTTTTACCCGCCCCAATGCCGCGCTGGCCCTGGTCCTCATCATGGTATGCGCCACGTTGGGGCTGACGCAGTTGTGGCCTTTCGCTGGCGAACTGTTCCGCTTCGATCCGCTGCAAGCCGGCGGCCTCGCGCTGGTACTGGCCGCCGCCACGGCCTTGCTGCTTCTTCTCGAAATGCTGAAGCCCCTGTGGCGGCGGCACATGCCGAGGTGATTACGACCCCAGCGGCCTCAATTCACGTATGAGTTTTTCCTTCATCGCCCGGGCGAAATCTTCAAAGCCGTGGGCTGGCTCGACGAAAGAATCGGCACCGATCATGACGTGTTCAAGGTAATAGGCGTGCAGGTCCGTCTCCTCCGCCTCAATGGACAGGCCGTTGACAGTGATGCCAGATGCCTGCGCTTTCTTGCGCGCGGCTTCAAGATCATCGCCGCTGTTGTCCGGTCCGTCACCGGAAACGTCAATCACCTTGCGCTGTCCTTCATACCCGTTGTTTTCAATAAGGTCATGGGCGTCAGCAATGCCGGTGGCAATGGATGTGGAGCTGGCGCGCATCCAGCGGCGCACGAGGCTCACGCGGAAGCCGAATGCCTTCGCATCCCTGGCGTTCTCGATATGGGTAAAGGGGAGCACCACCTGGGTTTCGCCCGCTCCGCCCCACTGCACGACGGCAATTGCTGCGCCGAAGGGCTTGAGATTATCCACCGCCTGCAACACCTCCGGATCCCGGAAAGCCAGCGCAATGCCTTCGTTCTGCAGTTGAAATTCCCGCCCATCGACACTGGCCGAACTGTCCAGTGCCAGTACCAGTTCAATGACTACCGGGGTCTTGTTCTGGGCAAGGGCAGGGGCCGCCAGCGCCACCAGCGCGCAGAAACTGCGCGACCCGATGCCGCGCGCGAAATGACACATTCCAGCCCGAATCTCCGGCAATCTCCGCCCCATGCGTAAACTAGTCCTGGAAGTCCTCACAGCCACTGCTCTCACCCTTGGTTCCATCCTAGCATCCACACCGGGCGTTTTGGCCAATGACGTGATGGTGAAGGGGGCCTTTGCCCGGGCCTCTGCCATGTCCACGGCCAAGGCCGGGGCCGTTTACATGACCTTGAGCAATCAGGCAGCGGCCCCCGACAAGCTTCTGCAGATCATCACACAATCCGCGGCC
>JACMJT010000232.1 GCA_014380505.1 Hyphomicrobiales bacterium
ATGGTGGGCGATACTGGACTCGAACCAGTGACCCCTGCGATGTGAACACAGTGCTCTACCAACTGAGCTAATCGCCCGTTTCAGGGTGCGCGGGGTATAGGCGCGGGTTCGGCTGGAAGTCAACAATGGTGATACTGGTTTGATATGAAGCGGTTTCTCCTTCCAATCCTCATTTTGTCATGTCTGATCGCCTTCATGTTCTTTGCGCCGCTACGAGCCTTCAACGTCCTCGTTCCCTTCGATGCAGCGAGCGGCAGAGTCGCATCTGGGCTGTCCTATGGCCCGGAGGCGCGCCAGACCCTTGATATCTACAAGCCCGCGCCGGCACGGGGAAAGCTGCCGATCATTGTCTTCGGTTACGGCGGTGGCTGGTCGTCAGGCGACAGGGCCGGCTATGCCTTTCTCGGCCGGGCCTTTGCATCGCGCGGTTTTTTGACCATCGTTCCCGACTACCGGCTGGTGCCAGACTTTGTCTTTCCGGCCTTTGTTGAAGATACCGCCGGCGCCATAGCCTGGGCGGCGCGGCATGGCGGCGACTTTGGTGGCGACACCTCGCGCATCTTCCTCGTGGGCCATTCCGCCGGTGCGTACAATGTGGCCATGGCGGCGCTCGATAACCGCTATCTTGAGCGGTTCGGAACGTCTGCGCGGATCGTCAGCGGGGTCGCCACCCTTGCCGGGCCATTCGACTTCCTGCCTCTCGATGATTCATCCGCTATCGCCGCGTTTTCAGCATGGCCCGATCTTGCGGAGACCCAGCCGGTCAATCTGGTGACAGCCGAAGCGCCGCCCTTTCTGCTACTTACAGGCGGCAGCGACCGCATCGTTGGCCCACGTAACTCGCGTTCCCTGGCACGGCGCCTTACCTCAGCCGGGGTTGCCGTGGAAACGAAGGAGTATCCCGGCATCGGCCATGTTGGCTTGCTGCTGGCGATTGCGCGGCCCTTGCGCTGGCGAGCCGCGGTGCTTGACGATATCGAGGCGTTCTTCAAGAAATTGCAAACAGCTCCTGGACAGCATCCCAGCCCTCATCATAATGAGCAATAATACGGTCCGGGCCATATTCGGCGATCGGCTTGGGAGTGTAGCCGAAGCTCACGCCGATCACAGGCACGCCGGCGGCGCGGGCAGTCAGGATATCGGTCTCGCTGTCACCCACCATAATGGCGCGGGGCGCGTTAAGGCCGAGACGCTCCACGGATTCGTGGAAGGGCCGGGGATCGGGCTTGGAAATTCCCAGCGTGTCCGGTCCCACGACGGAGCCGAAATATTTCATCATGCCGAGAGCTTCAAGCAGGCGGATGGAAAGCCCTTCGAGCTTGTTCGTGCACACACCAAGGGCAATGCCTTCATCCCTCAAGCGGTCAAGCAGGACGAGAAGTCCCGGAAATGCCTTGCTGCCGACGGCGATGTTATCGGCGTAGTAGGCAACGAAGCTGCGGTAGTGGGGCTCGATATCGAAATCCTCCGGCAAGCCGCCGGTTGCAGCTAGCCCGCGCGTGATCAGGGCGCGTGCGCCATGCCCGGTGAAATCACGCACTTCATGGAGACCGACCGAACTGCGGCCGAGGCCTTCCAGCACATGGTTGGTAGCACGCATCAGGTCGGGTGCCGTGTCCACCAATGTCCCGTCGAGGTCGAAAATTACCGCGCGATCCGGCATGCATGCCCTGCAATTCTGGTCAGTTTGTTCCGCTTCCTGCCCTATGCTAAGACGCCGCCAACTCGAAACGGGAGGTGACTATGGATATCCGCAAAGGCCAAGCGTTGCGCGACATACTCAAGGACAAGTCGCTGCTCAAGGACAAATGCTACATCGACGGCAAGTGGGTTGCCGGCACGTCCATGATCGATGTCACGAACCCCGTCAATGATGATGTGATCGGTGCTGTCCCGAAGCTCGGGGGAGCCGAGACGAAGCAGGCAATTGAGGCGGCGCAGAGAGCTCAAAAGGATTGGGCGAAAAAGCCGGCCAAGGAACGGGCCGGGATCTTGCGCAAGTGGTTCAACCTGATGATGGAAAATCAGGAAGACCTGGCCCAGATCATGACCGCCGAACAGGGCAAGCCGCTCACCGAATCGCGGGGCGAAGTCGCCTATGGCGCATCCTTTATCGAGTTCTTCGCCGAGGAAGCCAAGCGCATCTATGGCGAGACGATTCCCTCGCCATGGCCCACCTCGCGCATACTTGTCATCAAGCAACCGGTCGGCGTTGTGGCCGCGATCACGCCATGGAACTTTCCTAACGCC
>JACMJT010000233.1 GCA_014380505.1 Hyphomicrobiales bacterium
GGACGGCTGGTCAAATATCGTCCGCCGGCGGAACAAAGCGCCGAGGGCATTACGGTCCGTAACGATACCGGTGTTTTTGAAGGGGGCGAGATTTCCATATGGTATGATCCGATGATCGCCAAGCTTTGCACCCATGGGGCAACCCGGGGCGATGCGATCATTGCAATGGCAACGGCACTCGACGGTTTCTATATCGAAGGCATCCAGCATAATGTGCCGTTCCTTTCAGCCATCATGCAGACTCCGCGCTGGATCACAGGACACTTGTCGACGGGCTTTATTGCCGAGGAATTCCCCGAAGGCTTTCACGGGGCGGCGCTGACGCCGGAACTTTCTGCCAGGCTGTCGAAGGTTGCCACGGTTCTCGATCACATAGAAAACCGGCGCAAGCGCAAGATCAACACGCAGATGAATGGGCACGTCGAAAGGCACGCGGCGCAACGCGTCGTCAGGTTGGGCCAGGAATGGCATACCGTGCAGGTGACGGCGGAGACCGAATATATCGCCGATCAGTGCGGCTGGGCGCCCGGCCACCCGGTGTTCAGGGGTGAAGTTTCCGGACAGGATGTGACGGTTCAGGTGCGGCGCATTCTCAACGGTTACCGGCTGAGCCATCGCGGCGTGGTGGCCGATGCCTATGTATTTACGGAGCGCGAGGCGGAACTCGTCAAGCTCATGCCGGAGAAGGCGGCGGTCGATACTTCTAAGAAGCTCCTGTGTCCAATGCCGGGCCTCGTCATTTCGATTGCCGTTGGCGAGGGGCAGGAGGTGAAGACGGGTGAGCCGCTGGCCATCGTGGAAGCCATGAAGATGGAAAACATCCTGCGCGCCGAGCGCGATGTGACGGTGAAGAAAGTCAACGCCAGGAAGGGAGATAGCCTGGCCGTTGACGCCGTGATCATGGAATTTGTGTAACGGTTGCTCCACTTCTCTCCATCACCGGCCTCCGAACCGGTGATCCAGGCTGGATGGCAGGGTCAAGCCCTGCCATGGAGAGAAATGATTCTATCACGCCGCAACCGCAAGGCCCTCGGCTTTGAGTGCGGCTTGCACGGCGGGGCGGGCGGCGATCCGGGCAACGTAGCTTGAGATGTTTTTCCAGGGTTTCAGATCGAAGCCGAGCATCGGGGCCCAGTTCAGCACCGTGAATGCGTAGGCGTCCGCTGCCGAATAGGTGTTGCCGAGGATGTAATTGCCCTTGCCGAGTTTAGCTTCGAGCCAGTCAAGCCGTTTTGAGAATTTTTCGATGATGGCTTTGCGGGCCTCCGGCACGGGTTTGTAAAACAGGCCGCCCAGGCCCTTGTGCATTTCCGACGCAATGAAGTTCAGGGTTTCCATAGCCCGGTAACGCTCCATGGTGCCGGCTTTCGGCAGCAGTTCCGTGTTGCCCGACTTGTCAACAAGATATTGGAGGATGGCTGCGACTTCGGTGAGCACCTCACCATCGCCTATGTCGAGCGTGGGCACGTAACCCTTGGAGTTTATTGTGTTGAAATCTTCGCCGCCGGCGGTCTTTTTGGTGCCGCCGTCCACTTTTTCGAGACTGTGGGTTTTGCCAAGTTCGTTGAGGACGATGTGGGGGGCAAGCGAACAGGCGCCGGGCATATAATAGAGTTTCATGGGAGATCCTCTCTGTGAATGAACACGAAGAACCGTCCTCTATCAGAATAATGTAATTAGAAAAGTCACATATTAGTGAACAGGCCCGAAGACCGGTAAAAAGCACGCTTTCAGAGCCACATCCGCATCCGCCATGGTGACGGGCAAGCCGAGATCGGCCAGACTCGTAACGCCGTGACCGGCGATGCCGCAGGACACGATGCCGGTGTAATGCGCGAGGTCGGGATCGACATTAAGGCTGATGCCGTGGAACGTCACCCAATGGCGCACGCGGATGCCGATGGCGGCGATCTTGTCTTCGTGTTCGTTCCGGCGCACCCAGACGCCCACCCGGTCCTCGCGCCGCTCGCCCTTCACGTTGAAGGAGGCGAGCGTGCCGATCAGCCACTGTTCGAGACCCGCCACGAAAGCCCGCACATCCTGGCCGCGGCGCTTGAGATCAAGCATCACATAGGCCACGCGCTGGCCGGGGCCATGGTAGGTGTACTGACCACCGCGGCCCGTGCGGAATACCGGGAAGCGATCGGGCTCCACCAGATCGGCGTCCTTGGCGCTCGATCCCGCAGTGTACAAAGGCGGATGCTCCAGCAGCCATACGCGTTCCGGCGCCTCGCCCCGTGCAATGGCCTCGGCCTCCCGCTCCATGCGCGCGACCGCTTCGGGATAGGGAACGGGCGCGTCCGCGATTTCCCACACGACCGGTGTTGACGCCAAAAGTCTTGGCTTGATGTTGGCGCGCGATATCATGGCGCAAGCTTTTCCCAGTTTCGACAATCCCGCGCAAGCCGTGTAACACTGAGCCGAGGGGGAGAATCATGCATGTTTGGCTATGACTTTTTGATCCTGATCGCCACCTTCGTGATCGCAATAATCGCGCTGAACAAAACCTCCACTCTCGAATCCAGAATTGCCCAACTCAAATTGCAAGTCGGCAATTTCGCCGACGAACTGGCCAAACTCCGTCAGCCATCACCACCGCCGCCGGTTGCAGAGCCGAAAAAATCCGCGGCCAAACAGAAGCCCGCCGTAAAGCGGCGCGCGGCGGCGGCGTCGGCAACACCGAAATTGGTGCAAGAGCCAATCAAACCCGTCGCACAGCCCGCAATAACAGACACGGCGCGGCCGGCACCACGGCGCGACATGGAACAGGCTTTGGCGTCGCGCTGGTTCGTGTGGATCGGCGGCGTCGCCATCGCCATAGGCGGGCTGCTGTTTGTCAAATACGCCTATGACAACGAACTGATTTCGCCGTCCTTGCAGATTATCCTTGGCCTGTTGCTGGCGGCCGTTCTGGTGGCCGCCGGTGAATTCGTGCGCCGCAAATCCCCCGAGGGGAGCTATGTACCGGCGGCGCTATCCGCGGCGGGTCTGGTCACGGCATTCGGCAGCATCTTTGCCGCCTACGCGCTTTATGAACTGATCGCACCCATGCTGGCTTTTGCCGGTTTGGCAGCCGTTGGGTTGGGCGCCCTGGTGCTGTCGCGGCTGCAAGGCCCTCTCATTGCGGCCCTGGGCCTCATCGGTTCCTATGTGACACCCGCCCTCATTCCATCCGAAAACCCCGAGGCGTGGAATTTCTTTCCCTATCTCCTCGTTATTCTTGTGGCGAGCTTTGTTGTCCTGCGCGGGCGCGATTGGTGGTGGCTGGCCTATGCCGCCATCGCCGGGTCGGCGGCGTGGGCCCTGCTGTGGATTTGGAGTGGGCTCTTCGATCCATCGGATACGCTGCCCATCGGCCTGTTCGCCCATGCGCTGGGCCTCATCTCGTTCTACGGCCTGAGCCGTCAGTCCACGGATGAAACGGCGCCCGTCACGCCGCAGCTTGCCATCGGGCTTACGGGCCTTGGCGCCGAAGCGCTCCTGCTCACGGCGCTTGTCGCCAAGACCGACCATGGCGGGCTCTCGCTGCTGCTGTTCTTCGCAGGCGTGGCGGGTGCCGTGGCCATTGCGTGGCAGAGGCCCCGCCTGTCGCTTCTCACGGTTGCGGCGGCAATTCTCTCCTTTCTCGTGCTGATGCTGTGGAGCGAGGTTGCAATGCACGAGCTCGCCATGGACGAGCAGGGGCTGTGGTCTTCGGTCCTTGGCCCCGAAGCCCGGCGCTTCCTCAATTACATGCTGGGCGCCGGCGTCGCCTTCACACTCATCGGCTGCTTCGGAGCTTTGCTGCAGCGCCATCCCCGAAACTGGGGACTCGCCGGTGGCATATCCGCGGTTCTTTTTGTATTCGGCGCTTGGGCACGGGTGAACGAGCTTCTGAGTGACGGCACATGGGCGCTTGTCGGCGCGATCTTCGCAGGCCTGCTGCTTGCCGCCACTTGGGCCGGGCGCGCCAGGCATCAGGATACGCAAGCCGATCTTGCATCGGGGCTGCTCTCCGCTGGTGCCGCTTTGCTGCTGCTGTTCAGCCTCGACCGATTGCTTGACGGCATTTGCCTCACGCTGGCGATTGCAGGGCTTGCGGCGGCCTTCGCGGCCTTTACGGGAATACTGCGGGTAACGCTGCAAGCTCCCATCGCCGCCGCTTTCGGCTCGCTCGCTGCCTTGCGACTTTTTGTGTCACGCGAGTTGTGGGAAGAGGATCGCAACTTGCCTTGGGGCCCGCATTGGCCGCTCTACGGGTACGGCATTCCCGCTATCCTGTTCCTCGTCGCCAGCCGCGCGCTGACGAGAGTAGGCCATCTCCGCTCGGCGATGACTCTGGAAGGTTTAAGCCTCGGCCTGGTGATTTCGCTCGTGGCGCTCGAACTCCGCGTCCTGATCGGCGGCGGCATCACCTCTGACGAGCCGCGACTCCTCGAGATGGCGGCCCATATCCTCACCTGGCTGGGCGCTGCCTACGGGCTCATGCACCGGCAACAATTTTATTCGTCATTCATTGCGCTATGGGGTGCGCGCGTCCTGATCGCGGTATCATGCGCAGCCATCGTGCTGTTCAGCCTAGGCGCGCTCAATCCCGTGGTCACCCAAGCGCCGTTACAGGGCAATGCCGTGTTCAACGCGCTGCTGCTGGCCTATCTCGCTCCCGTGGCGCTGCTCGGCCTCATCGCCCGGAGGCTCGATGTGTTGAAGTGGGAGAGACTGCGGCCAGCGGCTGGATTATTGGCGCTTGTCCTTGCCTTTGTTTATCTGACGCTTGAAACCAAACGCATCTTCCAGGGCGCAGTCATGGTCGCACCGTCCATGTCGATTGAAGAGTCCTATGCCTATTCCGCCGTGTGGCTCGCCTTTGCGCTGGTCCTGTTTATTGCAGGCCTCCGCCTGTCCCGCCAATACATCCGCTATGCGGGCTTGGGCGTCATGGTACTGGTGGTGCTCAAGGTGTTCCTGGTGGATATGTCGAATCTCGAAGGCCTCTATCGCATCGCCTCCTTTATCGGCCTTGGCCTGTGCCTTGTCGGCATCGGCTGGCTTTATCAAAGGTTTGTCCAAAAACCGGCCGGGAATATCTGACGCATGGCTGGAAAAACCATCGGGCTTGAGGGCCGGCTTTTTGAGTATTACGCAGCCAACGCCTATCGCGAACCAAAAATACTGAAAGAGCTTCGCGCCGAAACCGCCAAGATGGGTGGTGATGCCAACATGCAGATCGGCCCGGAGCAGGGTGCCTTCATGGGCCTACTGGTCAAACTGATGGGCGCCAAACGCATTCTCGAGATCGGCACGTTCACTGGCTATTCGACTCTTGCAATGGCGCTGGCGGGAAATGCCCGCATCACCGCGGCCGACGTCAGCGAAGAATGGACCGCCATCGCCCGGCGCTATTGGCGGAAGGCCGGTGTTGCCGACCGGATCGAGCTTCACCTCGACGGCGGCAATGCCGTCACCCAGCGCTTACTCAAAAATGGCGAGGCTGAGGACTTCGATCTTATTTTCATCGATGCCGACAAAACCGGCTACGACAGATACTACGAGAATGGCCTGAAACTGCTGCGTGCAGGTGGGCTCATCCTGATAGACAATGTCTTGTGGGGCGGCGATGTGGCGGACCCAGCCAAGATCGATGCCGACACCTCATGCATCCGCGCGCTCAACGCCAAGATCGCCGCCGACATCCGCGTCGAGTTCGTCATGGTCCCGATCTGCGACGGGCTGACCATGGCTCGAAAGCTTTAAGCGCTCACCATTGGTCTATTTGTCAGGCGTTTTTCTGCGCGCCGAATCACGCACTCCCGCCGCCGTTAACGAATTCTTAATTCTGATTAACTACTCAAGAAAGCGTGGCGTGAAATCCACGCCGACAACGCGATTGCGCCGTTGACGACGCAGTCGTTGAGATTGCTAGTCGAAGTGGGCGGCACCCACGTGATTCGGTTTCAGTAATGCACCAAATCGCCAGGCTTGCCTTCGCAGGGGAACAGCGCGTCATAGCGTCCCCGTGGTTTTCCAATCCAGCGATAACAACAAAACGATCTTCCGGATTCAGGCCCGACATCGAAGGGCTGCGCGGCATCGCGATCATATCGGTCGTTCTCTTTCATGTGGGCGGCTTTCTTCCCGGCGGCCTCACGGGGGTCGACATATTCTTTGTGATTTCCGGATTCCTCATCACCGGAATTCTTCTGCGCGAATATTCCGCCAATGGCCGCATCGATTTCGCGGGGTTCTGGGCAAGGCGGGCACGGCGCATTCTGCCCGCCGCCACACTGGTGGTGCTCACCACCGCTGCTGTTTCTCTCATTCTTGTCTCCCCGCTGCTTTTGAGAAAAACCGGCAAGGATATTTTCGCCACCGGCTTTTTTGGCCTTAACTGGCGCTCGGCGAACGACGCTGTGGATTATTTGGCTCCCAGCGATCCAAGTCCGGTGCTGCACTATTGGTCGCTCGCGGTCGAGGAACAGTTTTATCTCGTCTGGCCGCTGGTTGTGGCGGCAC